>DBBA01000126.1 GCA_002291955.1 Rhodobacteraceae bacterium UBA996
GGCCCGCAGCCGCGTTCAACGCGCTCGGCGCGCTGGCGCTGGTGATGAACTTGTGGCGCAGGCCCTTGGCCCTTGCCCTCGCCGCCTATTGCGCGGTGACCAGCCTGTTCCACCTGATCCCCGCCGACCCCTGGCAGATGACGATCTTCGTGAAGAACTGGGCCATCGCGGGCGGGCTTCTGGTGGTCGCTGCCCGCCCCCGCTAGTGCACGGGATTCGCAACGCCCGCAGGGGCAGGGTTTCGCTCACACAGGTTTCCCAAACCTTGCCGTGCACACCGGTTCCACAGCAATCCCAATGACTTGACCGTTTGTGCACATGTGCACAAACCCCACCCGGGGCCCGCAAGGGCCGTCCCGGATTGCGAAACATCCCCCATTCCGGGCATCGACCTTCCCGCGCCCCGGGATTAGGACTGCATGGGCGGGGGCGTCCGAGACCCGTCCCCCCGCCCGCAAGACCCGAAAGCGACCCGTGCCAGACCCTGCCACCGCTCCCGCCCGGCCTGCCGTCCCCCTGGAACGGCTGGGCCTGACCGACACCGTCAGCTGGGGCAAGGCCGCGGCCACCATGTGGCGGGTCATGCGGATCGGGCTGCAGACGCCCTGGCAGGTGACGCTGGCCCTGATCTCGACCCTGCTGGCCGCCGTGTTCCAGCTGGTGATCCCCCAGCTTCTTGGCCACGCGGTGGACCTGACCCAGGGCGCGGCAACGGGCGACCTCGATGCCCAGACCGCCCTGTGGTGGACCGCCCTCGCCGTGCTGGGGGTGTCCATCCTCCGGGGCGTCTTCGCGACGTTCCAGAACTACTTCTCCGAGGCGGTCGGCCACCACACGGGCTACCGCCTGCGGCTGGCCTACTACGACAAGATCCAGCACCTGAGCTTCGGCTTCCACGACAGCGTCCATTCCGGCGACCTGATCACGCTGGGCCTGCTGGATATCGAGGGCGCGCGGATGTTCTTTGCCACCGGCGTGGTCCGGTTTGTCCTGCTGTTCGTCCTGATCGGGGTAGGTGGCTGGTGGCTCCTGCGGATCGACGTCTGGCTGGGCGTGCTGGCCCTCAGTTTCGTGCCCTACGTCGGCTGGCGATCCTCGCAGTCGCAACTGGAACTGCGGCAGACCTGGCTTGACCTGCAGGAACGTCTGTCGGTGCTCAGCCGCGTGATGGAGGAGAACCTGGCCGGCACGCGGATCGTGCGGGCCTTTACCGCCGAGGCGCACGAGATGGACAAGTTCCGGCGCGCGTCGACCCGCGCGCTGGACCTCGCGCATGAACGGGTGGACCTGCGGGTGGACAGCACGGCGGCCATGACGCTGTCGTTCCTTCTGGCCATGAGTGCGGTCCTTCTGGTCGGGGGGCTGAAAGTCCGCGCGGGCGACATGACGGTGGGCACGCTGACCGCGTTCTTGACCTTCATGACGATCCTGCAGATGCCGGTCCGGCAGCTGGGGATGCTGGTCAACTCGGTCGCGCGCACGTCCACCTGCGGGGCGCGGGTGTTCGGTCTGCTCGACCTGGAACCGTCCGTGTCGACCGCCCCAGGGGCGCGGGACCTGGCGATCACCGGTCCGGAACTGCGGTTCGACCGGGTGACCTTCGCCTACCCCTCGGCCCCCGACACGCCCGTTCTGCGGGACCTGTCGTTCACCGTCCGGCGGGGCGAGATCATCGGCCTGATCGGCGCGCCCGGCAGCGGCAAGACCACGGTCGCCCAACTGATCCCGCGGTTCTACGACGTGACCGCGGGGGCCATCACCATCGACGGGCAGGACCTGCGCGACGTGTCGCTGGGGTCGCTGCGCCAGGCGGTCCGGGTGGTCAGCCAGGACGTGTTCATGTTCACCACGACGATGGAGAACAACATCGCCTATGGCGACCCCTGGGCGGACCCGGACGAGATCGAGACGTCGAGCGACCAGGCCCAGCTGCACGCCTATGTCGACGCGCTGCCCGAACGCTACCGCACCGTGGTGGGCGAGCGCGGCGCGTCCCTGTCGGGCGGGCAGCGGCAACGGATGTCGATCGCGCGGACGTTGCTTCTGTCGCCCGAGGTCCTGGTGTTCGACGATTCCACCGCCGCCATCGACGCCCGGACCGAGGAACGCATCCTGGCCGCGATCCGTGCGGGGCGCGACAAGCGCGTCACCATATTGGTCGCGCATCGGCTGAGCACGCTGGCCGATGCCGACCGGATCATCGTGCTGGACCGCGGCACCATCGCCGAGGAGGGCAGTCATGCCGACCTGATGGCGCTGGGGGGACGTTACCGCACGCTCTGGGACCTACAGAACCGGTCCTTCGGAGACCGGCGATGAGCGGCGAGCAGGAAGTCGAGCGCCACGACGTGCGCGAGGATGGCCGCCGCCCGCCGCGCGCGGTCGTCGGGTCGCACCGGATCGAGGAGGAGATGTTCGGCCGGGTCTTCGATCCGAAGATCCTGCGCCGGATCTGGGCCTTCGTGAAACCCTATCGCCGCCAGGTGCAGATATCGGTCATGTCGGTGCTGATCTTCACGCTCAGCCAGCTCGCGATCCCGATGATCATCCGCTACGCGTTCGACGTGGGGCTGGCGCCCGGTGCGCCCGCGATGGCGCTGTATCTGTCGGTCGCGGCCTTTGCTGCGGCGGTCGCCGTCAACTACGCGTCCAGCATGGTGCAGGAACGGTCGGTCGGAAAGGTCGCCGAGAACGTCCTGTTCGACATCCGCGAGGCGATGTTCGGCCACCTGCAGCGGGTGTCGCAGTCGTTCATGGACCGGACCGAGGTCGGCCGCCTGATGTCGCGCCTGCAGGGTGACGTGAACGCGATGCAGGAGTTCCTGGAAACCTCGGTCGTGTCGGTGGGCGACCTGGTCCTTCTGTTCGGGATCGTCGGCTGCATGCTGTGGCTGGACTGGCAGCTGGGACTTCTAACGCTGTCGATCCTGCCAGTGCTGTTCCTGGTCCGCATCGTCTGGCTGCCCAAGGCGCGCGAGGCCTTCATCGCCGCGCACGAGACGAATTCAGTCACCAACGGCGCGCTGGCCGAGGCGATCCACGGGGTGCGCACGGTGCAGGGGATGACCCGCCAGACGGTGAACGCCACGCTCTATGCCGACAAGGCGCATGCGAACCTGCGCACCCACCTGACCGCAGCGAAATACGCGCAGGTGCTGGTGCCGGTCGTGGACACGCTGACCGGTCTGTCGATGGCGGTCGTCGTTGTCCTGGGCGGCGCGATGGTGCTGGACCGCACGCTGGATGTGGGTGTGATGGTCGCGTTTCTGTTCTTCATCCAGCGGTTCTTCGACCCTGTCCGGTCCCTGACGATGCAGTACTCGGTAATGCAGCGGGCCATGGCATCGGGCCAGCGGCTGACCGAGGTGCTGGATGTTCCCCTGACGATCACCGAAGCCGCCGATGCCGTGACCCTGCCCGACGGCACGCCCGCGTCGGTCGAGTTCCGCCATGTCCGTTTTGCCTATGTCCCCGGCCAGCCGGTGCTGCAGGACGTGAGCTTTCGCGTCGAACCCGGGCAGACGGTCGCGCTGGTCGGCCCGACCGGATCGGGCAAGTCGAGCACGATGGCGCTGTTGCACCGCTTCTACGATGTGACCGGCGGCGAGGTTCTGGTGGGTGGCCACGACGTGCGGCGCATCGCCAAGGCGTCGCTGGGCCGCCAGATCGCGATGGTGCTGCAGGAGCCGTATCTGTTCACCGGGTCGGTGATCGAGAACATCCGCTACAACCGCACCGATGCGACCGAGGATCAGGTGATCGCGGCGGCCCGGGCCGTGGGGGCGCATGACTTCATCCTGCGGCTGCCGCAGGGGTATGACACGATCCTGACCGAACGCGGCAGCAACTTGTCGATGGGGCAGCGGCAGCTGGTCAGCTTTGCCCGCGCGCTGGTGGCCGACACGCCGATCCTGGTGCTGGACGAGGCGACGGCGAGCATCGACAGCCATACCGAACAGGACATCCAGCGCGCGCTGGCGGTGCTGCTGAAGGGGCGCACCGGGCTGGTCATCGCGCACCGGCTGGCCACGATCCGCAATGCCGACCGGATCATCGTGCTGACCGGGGGCCGGGTGGCCGAAAGCGGCACCCATGACGAGCTGATGGCGCTGGGTGGCCACTACGCGGGGCTCTACCGGTCGGGCCACGCGTCCTTTGACGACCGCGAGCGACCCTAGCGCAGGGCGGCCTCGATGTTGCCGCCGTCCACGGTCATCACATGGCCGGTCGTGCGTTCGGCGCGGGCGAGCATGGTGAAGGCGTCGGCCACATGCCGCGCCTCGACCTCGGCCCGCAAGAGGTTGCCCGCCATGTAGGTTGCTTCGTCCACGCCCCGGGCGGCGGAGCGCGCGGCAATCATGTCGTCGGACAGCAGGCCCGACCGGATGCGGTCGGCGTTGATGCCGTTGACGCGGATCCCCTCGGCCCCCAGTTCGAGGGCGAGCTGGCGCAACAGGAAGAAGGTGGTGGCCTTGGGCAGGCCGTAGGCGCCGAAGCCGCGGCCGGGGTTCACCGCCTGCTTGGACACGTTGAACAGGATCTGCCCGGGTTCGGCCCCGCGCCGACCCCGGCCCGTGGCTTGGGCGCGGAAGGTGGCAATGGCGGCCTGGGCAAAGCCGAGGTGGGCGAAGAAGTTCAGCTCGAAGCTGTCGCGCAGGGCGCGGTCGGGCAGGGTGGCGATGTCGCCCGTCACCGCGGCGCCTGCGTTCGACACCAGGATGTCCAGCCCGCCAAAGCGCCGGGCGCAGGCCGAGACGGCCCCGGCCGCGGCACCGTCCGCGGTCACATCGCAGCCGTGCCCGCCGTGGTCCCGCCCGAGCGCCGCGATGGCGCGGTCCAGCGTGTCGCCCGGGCGGTCCACCAGGAACAGCGTGGTCCCCAGCGCGGCAAAGGCCTGCGCGGTCGCCAGCCCGATGGCCCCCGCGCCGCCTGTCACCAGTACGATGCGGCCCTGCAGGGGCGGGGCCTTGCCGCTGCCAAGCTTGGCCTGTTCCAGCGACCAGTATTCCATGTCGAACGTGTCGGCAGGCCCGATGGGGCGGAAGCCGCCCGCGGCGTCGCCATCGGCACGAACACGGGCGGACTGCAACCCGATGTCGACCGCGATGCGCGCGGCGGCCGCCGTGGCGCCGACGCCGACGATCCCCGCCCCTTCCAGCCAGACCAGACCCGGCATCGGGGCCAGCATGGTTTTTGGGCCGGCCGCAAGGGGGGCGTGACGGTCGAAGTAGGCGCGGTAGCGCGCGGCATAGGCGTCCACCGCCTGCCGCATCGCGCCCGGGTCTTGCGCCGCACGGCGCAGCACCAGCGCTTCGGCCTTGGTGCGGATGACGTGGTCCGGCGTGGCGACGCCGCGGGTGGCCAGATCCTCCAGATCCGGGCGTTCGCAGAAGGCGCGCGCGCCGTCGTCCGCGCGCAGGTCGAGGACCGGCAGATGCGCGCCGTCGGGCAGGGCTGCCGCCAGCGCCCCCCGCAGGCCCGCCAGCACCGGCGCCACACGGTCCGCCGGCAGGGCGGCAGCGGGCACCAGGGGCGCGGGGCGACGGTCGGCCAGCCACGCCTCGACCAGATTGGTGTGCGCGATGATCCGGTCGTAGCTGCTCCGCGCGTCCGGTCCCCAGGCGAAGTGGCCGTGGTTGACCAGCAGCAACCCCTCGGCCTGCGGGTTGCGGTCGAACGCCTCGGCCGCCGCCTTGGCCAGGGCAAAGCCCGGCATGACATAAGGGACCAGCGTCAGCCGGTCGCCGAACAGTTCGCGCGTGACGGCGGCGACCTCGGGCAGGTTCGCGAGCACGAGGAACGCGGTCGCGTGGGTGTGATCGACGAAAGTGTGCGGAATCCACGCGTGCAGCAGCGTCTCGACCGACGGGTTCGGCGCGGCGGGGTCCATCAGGTTCAGCCGCTGGACGGCCACCATCGCCTCGTCCGACAGGGCGGGCAGCGCGCGCAGTCGCAACAGCGCGTCCATCCGCACCGCTGGCAGGCCCGCGGCCCGAATCGTCTCGAGGTCCCAGCCCGATCCCTTGACGTGCAGCACCGGCACGTCCTGCCCGAACACATCCACAGCGGTGGACTTGAGCGAGGTATTGCCCCCCCCGTGCATCACGAGGTCGGGGTCGCGTCCGATCAGGCGCGATGTATAGACCCGCAGCGCCAGGTCGCGCGCCCGCGGGTCGTCCCCCGCCGCGCGCTGCATCTCGGCGGCCTCGGCATCGGACCAGAGGTTGGCGATCATCGGGTGCTCCTGCTAGGCCGGGCCGACTTGACCGGTTCCGGGGACCGTGCAATTTCTACTTTTGTCACGATCCCGTGTCAAACGACTGAAATTGGAGGCCGACGGGTGGCCGGTCCGGGGCGCAAGCGCAATCTGGCGCGGGTCAGCGGCGAGAACGCGGTGATCCAGGTGGCCTGGATGTACTACCATTCGGGCCAGAACCAGCAGGACATCGCCGAAGCGCTGGGGATATCCCGTGCGACGGTCGTCAACTACCTGGCCGAGGCGCGCGAGACGGGGCTGATCCGCATCACGCTGGCGGCCCCGGCGTTCACCACCCATCGCCTGGCGCTGGCCCTGTGCGACCGCTTCGGCCTGACCGGCGCCTTTGTCGTGCCTGACGAGGGTGCGGCGCAGGAGGAGGCGTTCCTGCGGGTCGTGCGGGGGGCTGCCATGTGGCTGCCCGACCTTCTGGCGCCCGGCGACCGGCTGGGGGTGGCCTGGGGCCGCACGGTGTACGAACTGGCCGAGATGATCGAGGCCCGTCCGGTCGAAGGTCTGGCGGTGCTGCAACTGGTGGGGTCGATGGCCACGCCCTATGGCTTTACCGCCGAGGCCTGTTCCACCCGACTGGCGCAGCGGCTGGGGGCGCGCTGCGTGAACCTGCATGCGCCCGCCATCGTCAGCCGCGCAGCGCTGGCGGCCGAACTGCGCGAGGAACCGATCCTGAAGGCGCAGCTGGACCAGTTGCGGACGGTGAACAAGCTTCTGTTCTCGGTCGGGACTGCCACAATCGACAGCCATATCGTGCTGAGCGGTCTGGCCACGCCCGACGACCTGCGTTGGTATGTGGACCGGGGTGCGGTCGGCGTGATCTGCGGGCGCTTCATCGACGCGGGCGGGCAGCAGTTGCCGGGGCCCATGGAGGACCGGATGATCGGCATTCCGCTGCCCCATCTGGTGGGGCTGGACCACGGCATCCTGATCACGCCGGGGCCGGACAAGGTCGCCGCCACCCGCGCGGCCATCAGCGGCGGCTATGTCACGCATCTGGTGACCGGCACGACCGTGGCCGAGGCGCTGCTGGCCGGGGACAGCTAGTCGGCGGCCGCCGCCTTCAGGTCGGGGAACATTGCCGCCATCCCGTCCGCTGTGGCCGGACACAGGCCGCGTTCGGTCAGAAGCCCCGTCACCAGCCCCGCCGGCGTCACGTCAAAGGCCGGATTGCGCGCCGTCGTCCCGTCGGGCGAGATCTGGACGGCCACGATCCGCCCGTCGGGCGCGCGGCCCTGCACGGTCGTGACCTCGGCCCCTGACCGCTCCTCGATCGGGATCTCGCGCACGCCGTCCTGCACCCGCCAGTCGATCGTGGGTGACGGCAGGGCGACATAGAACGGCACGCCATTGGCCTGCGCCGCCAGTGCCTTCAGGTAGGTGCCGATCTTGTTGCAGACATCGCCCCGCGCCGTGGTGCGGTCGGTGCCGACGATGACCATGTCGACCTCGCCGTGCTGCATCAGGTGGCCGCCCGCGTTGTCCACGATCAGGGAATGGGGAATGCCGTGGCTGTTCATCTCCCACGCGGTCAGTTGCGCGCCCTGGTTCCGGGGGCGGGTCTCGTCCACGAACACATGCACCGGGATGCCCGCGGCGTCGGCGTGGTAGATGGGGCTCGTGGCGGTGCCCCAGTCCACGGTGGCAAGCCAGCCCGCATTGCAATGGGTCAGGATGTTGACCGGGCGGCCGGGCTTGGTCGCCGCGATGGCGCGGATGACCTCCAGCCCGTGCAGGCCGATCCGGCGGTTGATCTCCACATCCTCGTCGCAGATCGCGGCCGCGCGGGCGGCAGCGGCGTTGGCGCGGTCGCCAGGGGGCAGGGGGGCAAGCGTGCGGCGCATCTCGTCCAGCGCCCAGCGCAGGTTGATCGCGGTCGGCCGCGTCTCGTGCAGGACCTCCCACGTCTCGGCGAGCGAGGCGTCGGACGGGTCATCGGCCATCTGCACCGCCACACCCCAGGCGGCAGTCGCCCCGATCAGGGGCGCGCCGCGCACCCACATGTCGCGGATCGCGGTCGCGAATTCCGCCCGCGTGCACAGGGGCACGATGCGCAATTCGTGTGGCAGCCAGCGCTGGTCGATCACCTGCACGACACCGTCCGCGTCCTGCCAGATCGTTCGGTAGGGCGTTCCGTTGATCTTCACAGGTGATCCTCCTTGTCTATGCGGCGGGCCATGCGGACCACCGCGTCGATCCCGGGAATGGCCCCCGCCCCCAGCATCAGTTGCCGCCCCATGGCCAGCGCCCGCGCCTCGCACGCCGCGCGGCGGCCCTCGTCGGCGATGCGTTCGAAGTCGGCGTTGTGGGCAAGACCCAGGATGCGGCGGTGCATTTCGACCCCGCAGAAGCCCAGCGTATCGCGCCAGATCTGCCCCATGAGGTCCGCGAGCGCCTGTTCGGCTGCCAGTCCGTGGCCCTGATCCTCGTAGAGCGTCGCCTGATACAGGATCCCGCGCCGTTCGGTCCGCCAGAGGTGCGCGAATTCGGCGGCGAAGGTGTCCCAGATCGTGGCGACGACCGACAGAAGCCAGTCCTGCTGGCGCGCGCGGTCGCCGGGCACCCGTTCGTGGCCTGGCTGGCTGAGGTGCGCCATCAGGAAATTCGCGATCAGCATGCCGACGTCGAACCCGATGGGGCCGTAGGTGGCGAACTCGGGATCGATCACGCGGGCCTCGGTGTCGGTGACCATCACCGATCCGGTATGCAGGTCGCCGTGCAGCATCGTCTCGGCCCGGGTGGTGAAGGCCATCTTCAGGTGCTGTGCAGCAACTTTCAGCGACTGGTCCCCTCGCAGGCGGGCCACGATCCCGTCAAGCCCCGGCGTATGGCGGTTCAGGGTCGCGGCAAAGTAGGGGTCCGAGAACACCAGGTTCTCGGTGATGTCGCAGAGGTCCACGTTGCCCGCGAACAGCGCGACGTCGGCCTTGCGGTCGGCGGCGCGCATCGACAGGTCGGACCCCCGGAACAGCGTGCGCGCGCAGAACTGCCCCAGCCGTTCGCCAAGGCCCGCCACCTGCCGCCCCTCGACCAGCGCATGGCGCAGGATGACGTGGGGCGTCAGGTACTCCATCACGATCAACGCCTGGGCTTCGTCGAAGTGCCAGACGTCGGGCACCGATCCCGGGTCGCGCGCCGCCTGCCGGGTCAGGGCGTGGTATTCGAAGAAGGACCGGCGCAGGGGCAGGGGCCAGCTTTCGCCCACCAGGCGCACATAGGGCAACGCCTGCTTGACCACGGCCGCCCCGGCGGGACCGGTCACGATGAACACGAGGTTCAGGTTGCCGTCGCCCACCTCGCGCACCTGCCACCCTTCGGGCGGCCCGACCCGTTCCCGCAGGACAGGCAACCCACCCAGCCGACCGGCCAGCGTGTCCGGCGACAGCGCGGCATAGACTTGCGCGGTCATGGTGATCTCCTCCCTCCCTCGGGCTGTTTGTCTGCGAGAATTTCCGCGGGATTGTCACATGTCAAACATTATTGACAAATGACGAGGCGCCGATAGCGTGATGGGCAGAAGAGGGGACCTGATGCCGCGCCACGCCATCACCATTCGCGGGCTGACCAAGGCGTTCGGCCGCAACGCGGTGCTGCGCGGGGTGGACCTGGACCTGCCTGCGGGGCAGGTGACCGTGCTGATGGGCGCGAACGGGGCGGGCAAGTCCACGCTGGTCAAGGCGCTGTGCGGCGTGCACCGCGCCGATGGGGGCGAGATCTTGCTGGACGGCGCGGCCTTTGCGCCGCCAGGTCCCGCGGCGGCCCTGCGGGCCGGTGTGGTGACGGTCCATCAGAGCATCAACGACGGTGTGGTGCCCGACCTTGATGTGGCGTCGAACTTGTTGCTGGACGAACTGGCCGACGGGCGCACGCTGTTCCTGAACGCCCGCCGAATGCGGGACGAGGCGTGCCGTATCGCGGCCGCCGTGGGGCTGGACATCGACGTGACGCGCAAGGTGGCGGGTCTGCCGCTGGCCGACCGGCAGCTGGTGGCGATTGCCCGCGCCATGGCACGCCGTCCGAAGCTTCTGATCCTGGACGAGCCGACATCATCCCTGTCGCTGGCCGAGGCGCAGCGCCTGTTCGCGCTCATCGACCGGCTGCGCGCGGACGGGGTGGCGATCCTGTACATCTCGCACCGCATGTCCGACATCCGGCGGCTGGCCGACCGGATCGTGGCCATGCGCGACGGGCAGGTGTCGGGCCTGTTCGAGGGCGGTTCGCTGGACTACGCCGGGGCAATCCGCGCCATGCTGGGCCACGCCATCACCGAGGTGGACATCACCATCCCCCCGCCCGGCCCCGTGGTGCTGGAGGTCGCGGGCCTGCAGTTGAAGCCGGACGCGCGGCCCTTCGACCTGCGGCTGCACGCGGGCGAGGTGGTTGCCGTGACCGGGCTGGTCGGGTCGGGCAAGTCGGCGCTGGCGGGCGTGCTGTTCGGGCTGGACCGCCCCGTCGCGGGCCGGATCGTGCTGGACGGCCGCCCACATGCGCCGGCCGATCCGGGCCGCGCCGTGGCTGCGGGCGTGTTTCTGGCGGCCAAGGACCGGCTGGCAAATGCCGTGATCCCGGGCTTCGACATCCAGCGCAACCTGACGCTGCCCTTCACGCCGCGCCACGCGGGGCCGCTGGGCCTGATGCGGCGGGCGTCCGAACGGGCGCAGGCCCTGCGCAGCATCCGCGACATGGGCGTGGTCTGCCAGGGCCTGCGCGACGGCATCCTGACCCTGTCGGGCGGCAACCAGCAGAAGGTGGTGGTCGGCCGCTGGCTGGCCGAGGCGAGCCGCCTGCTGATCCTGGACGAGCCGTTCCAGGGCGTGGACATCCAGGCCCGGCAGGACATCGGCCGCCGCATCCGCGACAGCGCGGCAGGCCGCGCCACGCTGGTCATGTGCGCCGAACTGGACGAGGCGCTGGAAGTGGCCGACCGCATCCTGGTGATGAGCGAGCACACCATCGTGGGCGACCACCGCAACGAGGCCATCGACCTGACGCGCCTGATGGCCCAGGTCGCGGGCAGCATGGACGGAATGCGGGAACCGGCATGACCCCCCCCTCGATCACCGATCTGGCGATCCGCTACGGCTTCCTTGTCCTCATGGCCGGGCTGATCATCGTGTTCTCCATGCTGCGCCCGGCGTTCCTGTCGCCGCAGAGCGCGGTGTTCATCCTGCAATCGGTGGCGATCACCGGAATCCTGGCGCTGGGGGTGACCGCGACGCTTGTGGTGGACGGGTTCGACCTGTCCATCGGGGCGGTGGCCACATCGGCGCTGATGCTGTCGGCCTATGTCATGGTCATCTGGGAAATGGGGGCGGTCGCCGCGGTCGTGCTGTGCCTGCTGATGGGTGCGGGGGTGGGGCTGATCAACGGCCTGCTGATCGTGAAGATGCGCGTGCCCGACCTGCTGGCGACGCTGGGCATGATGTTCCTGCTGGTGGGGCTGCAGCGCATCCCGACGCAGGGCAACTCGATCTCGACCGGGATGGTCCTGCCGGACGGGTCTGCCGCCGAGGGGACGTTCGCGCCGGGGTTCCTGATGCTGGGGCGGCACCGGATCGACTTCGTGATCGAGGACCTGGTGCCCCTGTCGGTCGTGTTCCTAATCGTGATTGCCGTGCTGACCTGGGTGTTCCTGGAACTGACCCGGCACGGGCGGGTGATGTATGCCATCGGGTCGAACGCGCAGGCGGCGGCACTGGCCGGGATCAACGTCGGGCGCTACCGGATCGCGGCCTACATGATCTCGGGCGTCATGGCCTCGATCGGGGGGATCCTGCTGGCGGCGCGGCTGGGGCGGGGCGACGTGGCCTCGGGCAACAACCTGCTGCTGGACAGCGTGGCCGCGGCGCTGATCGGGTTCGCGGTGCTGGGCGCGGCGCGGCCCAATGCGTTCGGCACCGCCATCGGGGCGCTGTTCGTGGGCATCCTGCTGCAGGGCCTGACCATGCTGAACGCGCCCTACTACACGCAGGACTTCATCAAGGGCGCCGTGCTGGTGGTGGCGCTGGTCTTCACCTTTGCCCTGTCCGGCCGGGTTGGCCGGGCGCGGGCGTGACGCTGCCGGAAGGTCCGCCGCAAGACGCGGCCCGCCGGTCCCTGACACTGACGGAGAAACGGGAGGAACCAATGATCTCCAGACGGACTTTCGCGGCCCTGGCCACCGGCGTGGCGCTGGTGCCGGGACTTGCGCTGGCGCAAGGCGCGCCGGCCCCCTTCGACAACCCCGGGCAGGTGGACATCGCGCTGGTGCGGTACCTGTCCACCGGCGACTTCTTCCAGGCCTATCTGTCGGGCGTGGAAAAGCAGGCGGCGGCCCTGGGCGTGAACCTGCAGGTGTTCGACAGCCGCCAGGATGCGGCGCTGCAGGCCGACATGGTGGATCAGGCCATCGCGCTGGGCGTGGACGGGATCATCATCCAGCACGGCCTGACGGAATCGATGCAGGAGGCCGCGCAGCGTGCGGTCGATGCGGGCATCAAGGTCGTGGCATTCGACGTCAACGTGGAAAACCCCGCGATCCCGCAGGTCGAACAGTCCGACGCGGCCCTGGCGCAACTGGCCCTGGATCAGGCCATCGCCGACCACGGCACCGAATGGGTCGCGGGTTTCGTGCATGTGGCGGGCATTGCGCCCCTCGACCGCCGCGCCGCGGTCTGGGAGGCGGTCAAGACCGCCAATCCCGGGATCGAGGAAGTCGCGATGTTCGGCACGCTCGACAATCCCATCGCGAACTCGGTCGCGAACCAAGCGCGGTCGGTCCTGTCGGCCAATCCCAACATCCAGGTGATGTTCGCCCCCTATGACGAATTCGCCAAGGGCGTGAAGATCGCCGTGGACGAGGCCGGGATGACCGGGCAGGTGTCGATCTATTCGGCCGACGTGTCCACCGCCGACATCCAGCTGATGCGGGAGCCGGGGTCGGCGTGGAAGGCGACGGCGGCCACCAACCCCGCCGTGGTGGGCGAGGTGTCGGTGCGAACGCTAGCGCTTCTGCTGGCGGGCGAGGATCCGGGCGCGCAGGTGATCGTGCCGCCCACGCTGATCACGCAGGCCATGCTGAACGATGCCGACATCAAGAATATGGAGGAGCTGGGCGCGAAGCTGCCCGCCTTTGCCCATGCCGACGTGGCGATGGCGCCCTGGATGACGCTGCCGCCCCGCTGATCTGACCACCGCCGGGCGGGCCTTCCGCGGCCCGCCCGGCCCCACTTGCCGAATGGCCCGGGAGACGCCCTTGCGCAACGAAAAGACCGCCGAGGAGGTCGCGCGCGGCATCCGCGCCCGCGTGTTCGAGCACACGATCCGCAACAATGGCGGATACCTGTCACAGGCGTGCTCGGCCGCCGAACAACTGGCGTTCCTCTATGCCGAGGCGCTGAACCTCGGCCCGTCCACCATGCCGATGGTCCCGCCCCCCTTTGGCGGCGTGCCGTCGGCGGCCAACACCGGCTATGTGACCGGTGCGGGCTACAACGGTCCCTTCGACGCGGTCCACGACCGGCTGTTCATTGCGCCCGCCCACTATGCCCTTGTCGCCTATGCCTGCCTGATCGAGGTGGGCCGCATGGCGCCCGAGGGGCTGGAGATGTTCAACAAGGACGGCAGTTCGGTCGAGATGATCGGGGCCGAACACTCGCCGGGGATGGAGGTGCACAACGGCACCCTCGGGATCGGGCTGTCCACCGCGGCGGGGCTGGCCTGGGGCCGCAAGCGGCTGGGCCATACGGGGCGTGTCTGCGTGTTCATGTCGGACGGCGAGGTGCAAGAAGGCCAGACCTGGGAGGCGGTGCAGGCCGCGGCCCACCACGGGATCGACAACCTGTGGGCGATCATGGACGTGAACCGCCAGCAGTGCGACGGCGCCATGGACGACGTGATGACCGTGGGCGACATCGCCACCAAGTTCCGCGATTTCGGCGCGGTGGTGGCGGAATGTGACGCGCACGACCTGCCCGCCATGCGCGCGGCGGCGGCGACGCCCCATCCCGGGAGGCCCCTGATCGTGCTGGCCCATTCGCGGCCCACGCAGGGCATGGAAAGCCTGATGAACCGCTTCCCCAAGCTGCACTATGTCCGCTTCAAGTCCGAGGACGAGCGCGCCCGCATGAACACCGAGATCGCCGCCGAGCTGGGCGTGTCCCCCGTTCCGTTGGAGGCCCACTGATGGAGATGGTCAACCGCCCCTATGCGGCCGCCTTCGAGGCCTATGCCGTGCAGCACCCCGAGGTGCTGTGCCTGTCGGCCGACCTGACCAGTTCCTGCGAGATCGACGGCTTCCGCGACCGCCACCCCGACAAGTTCCTGTCGCTGGGGATGGCGGAGCAGAACATGCTGTCCTTTGCGGGCGGGCTGGGGCTGGCCGGGTTCCGGCCGTTCCTGCATTCCTTCGGGGTTTTCCTGTACCGCCGTCCCTATGACCAGCTGTTGGCGTCGGTCGCCTATCCGCGGCGGCGGGTGCGGCTGATGGGGTTCCTGCCGGGCGTCACCACGCCAGGAGGCATGACCCACCAGGCGATCGAGGATATCGCGGTCATGCGGACGATCCCCAACATGACCGTGCTGGAAGCGGGCGATGCGACCGAGGTCGAGACCATCGTGGAACAGGCCGACACGGTGGACGGCCCGGTCTATGCGCGCATCCTGCGGGGGTCGGTGCCGCGCCTGTTCGACACGCCGATGCGGATCGGCCAGATGCGCGTGCTGGCCGAGGGGTCCGACGTGCTGGTGGTGACAGCCGGGATCACCACCGAGGAAGCGATCCGCGCGCGCGGGGCGCTGGCGCGGGCGGGGGTGTCGGTGCGGCACCTGCACCTGAACACGCTGAAACCGTTCGACGCCGCGCAGATCGTGGATCACGCGGCCAGCGTGCGGCACGGGGTCGTCACGCTGGAAAACCACCTGGTCGCGGGTGGGATCGGGTCGATGGTGGCCGAAGCGCTGGCGGAAGCGGGGCTGGCCCGCCGTCTGGTCCGGCTGGGGCTGCAGGATACCTATGCGCACGGTGGGTCGCGCCCTTACCTGATGAAGCACTACGGCATGGATGCGCTGGCGCTGGTGCGCGCGGTGGAACGCCAGACCGGGCAGGCGACCGGCATCGACGAGGCCGCGCTGGATGCGGTGCGGATCGACGCCGTGCATTCGCTGGTCAAGGCCGAAGCGCTATGACCGACCGATTCTCCGTCACCTATCGCATCCGGGCCACCGACCGCGCGCATGCGCAGGCGCGGGCCGAGGGGATTGCACTGGAGCAGACCGTCGAGGTGCCGCGCGATGTCGTGCCCGCGGGCTACATCGAGGACGAGATCCTGGGCCAGGTCGAGGAGATCCGTGCACTGGCTGATGGTGTCTGGCAGGCGCGGATCAGCTATTCCCCCGACAGCGCAGGGACCGAGTTCACCCAGTTCCTGAACGTCGTGTTCGGCAATTCTTCGATCCAGCAGGGCATCCGGGTCACGGGCATCGACCCCGGGCCGGTGATGGCCGCGCGGATGCCCGGACCGCGGTTCGGCATCGCGGGGATCCGTGCGCGCTGCGGGCGGGCGAAGGGCGGGATGGTCGCCCCGGTGCTGAAGCCCATGGGCCTGCCGCCCGCGGCCTTTGCCGACCTGGCCGCGGGGTGCGTGCGTGGCGGGGCCGACATCGTGAAGGAGGATCACGGGCTCGCCGGTCAGCCGACGGCGCCGTTTCGCGCCCGGGTCGAGGCGGTCTGTGCCGCGATGGCGGCGGCGCGGGACGCGACGGGGCACCGGACGCTGTACTTCCCAAACCTCTCGGGCCGGCCCGAGGAGATCGAGGGCAACCTGCGCTTCCTGAAGGACGCAGGTGCCGATGGCGTGCTGGTCATGCCGGGGCTGTTCGGTTTCGGTCTGGTCCACCGGATCGCGACCGATGCGAGCCTCGACCTGCCGGTGATGACGCATCCGGCCTTCCTCGGCCCCTTCGCGCTGGCGCCCGATCACGGGATCGACCACGGCGTGATGTTCGGCACGATCCAGCGGCTGGCGGGGTCCGACATCTCGGTCTTTCCGAACGTCGGTGGGCGGTTCGGCTTCACCGCGGCCGACTGCGCGCAGATCGCCGATGCCTGCCGTGCCCCAAACGGTCCGGGACGCGCCATGCTGCCCAGCCCCGGTGGCGGGATGAGCGTGGCGCGCGCCGCGGAAATGCAGCAGATGTACGGGGCCGACGTGGTGTACCTTCTGGGCGGCAGCCTGCTGAAGGACCCCACCCGGATCGATCAGGCCGTGGCCGCGATGCGACACGCGCTGGACGCGCCGGGCTGACGGCCCAGCCGTCGCCGGACAGGGAGGAACGGACGGATGGAGTATCGCACGCTCGGACGGTCGGGGCTCAAGGTTTCCGTCCTCGCGATGGGGACGTTCACCTTTGGCGGTGTCGGCCCGTTCGGCCGCGTCGGCGCGCAAGGCGTGCCCGAGGCGCGGCGGCTGGTGGACCTGTGCCTGGACCACGGGGTGAACACGTTTGACTGCGCCAACATGTATTCCATGGGCCTGGCCGAGGAGATCCTGGGCGAGGTGCTGGAGGGTCGCCGCCACCGTGTGCTGGTCACGTCCAAGGCGCGGATGCGCGTGGGCGACGGTCCGAACGACGAAGGCACCAGCCGCTGGCACCTGATCCGCGAATGCGAGCGCAGCCTGAAGCGGCTGCGGACCGACCACATCGACATCTACTTCATGCACGAATGGGACGGCACCACCCCGGTCGAGGAAACGATGGCGGCGCTCGACCGGCTGATTCAGGACGGCAAGATCCGCTATGCGGGCTGCTCCAACTACTCGGCCTGGCACATCGCCAAGTCCCTCATGGCATCGGAACGGGCGGGCCACGCGCGCTTTGTCACCCAGCAGATCCACTACACGATCGAGGCGCGCGAGGCGGAATACGAGCTGTTGCCGCTGGGGCTGGATCAGGGGCTGGGCACCATGGTCTGGTCCCCGCTGGCGGCGGGGCTTCTGACCGGCAAGCATCGCCGCGGTCGGCCCGTGCCCGAGGGCAGCCGCCAGGCGGCAGGCTGGACGGAACCCCCGATCCGCGACGTGGAGCGCCTGTGGGACATCGTCGAGGTGCTGGTGGACGTGGGCCAAGCACATGGCGTGTCGGCGGCACAGGTGGCGCTGGCGTGGCTTCTGACGCGGCCGACGGTGGCCAGTCTGGTCGTCGGCGGCCGGACCGAGGCACAATTTGCCGACAGCCTTGGGGCGGCGAACCTGCGGCTTACGGACGACGACCTTGCGCGGCTGAACGATGTGTCGAAGCCGCCGCTGATCTATCCCTACTGGCACCAGGGCCAGTTCACCCGCGCCCGGATGTCGGCGGCCGACCTGATCCTGCATGACGGCAACGAACCGCCCGCGTGGTGACGGCGCCGCCTGGCGCGCAGGTGTCCCGGGCCTGACCCGGGACCTCGCGGTCCTTGCACCAGCCGTCGGACGGCGCGCGTGGCGTGGAGGCCCCGGGTCAGGCCCGGGGCGCCCCAGCCCGTAGCATCGGGGGGGCGCGTCAGCCGCGCCCGGCGACGGCTGCGGCGATGTGGGTCATGGCGATCATGCCGGGGTCGTCCATGCCGATGGTCCGTTCGCCGAAGATGCGGGCGCGGCCGACGGTGGCGGGCCTTTCGCGCAGCGCCGCCTGCGCCGCCGCCGCCGCATCGGCCGCGGCTGTGGCGACCGCGACCGCGTCGGTCAGCCCTGCGGTCGCCTTTGCCATGGCGTCCAGGCTGTCGAGCACGGTCTTACCGCCGAGGTCCGCCTTGCCCCGGGCCTGCATCGCGTCGCGCGCGGCGGCGATCAGGCCCGAGACCTCGGACGGGTCCACGCTGGTGCGGCCCTTCAGCGCCTTGGCCATGGCCATCAGGCCGGTGGCCATGAGGGTGCCATAGCTGGAACCGGAGGTCTTCGTGAACGCCTGCGCGCAGGCCAGCAGCGCCTGACCCAGGTCGTCGGGCAGGGTGGGCCCGGCCTCCTGCATCGCCTTGGTCCCGCGCGCAAGCGTCACGCCCAGATCGCCGTCCCCGAGCGCGCCGTCCGCCGTGTTCAGCGCGTCGAAGTCCCGCTCCATCGCCACCACGAGCCGGTCGATGGCCGCGCGCAGATCGGCGACCGTCAGCGTCATTGCACGCTCCAGAACGCGCAGTCGCAGGGGGCGGTCAGGAACCCTTCCAGTTCCGGGTCCAGCTTGCACAGGGTGAAGGACACGCCCGCCATTTCCATGCTGGTGGCGTAGCGCCCGACCAGCGGCATCACGATGGTGGCGCCTGCGGCTTCCAGCCGGGCCTTCACCACGCGGTAGAGGATGTACAGCTCCTCGGGCGGGGTGGCGCCCAGCGAGTTCACCATCACCGACACCCGGTCGCCCGCCGCCACGGGCATGTCGGCGAGAAGGCGGTCCATCATCTCGGACGCGATGGCGTCGGCAGGGCGCAGCTTGTCGCGCCAGACGCCGGGTTCGCCGTGGATGCCCATGCCCATCTCCATCTCGTCCTCGGCGATGTGGAAGGTGGGCTTGCCCGCTTGCGGCACGGTGCAGGACGACAGCGCCGCGCCGACCGACCGGCAGGCGTCCGCAGCCTTCTGCGCCACGCGGGTGACGGCATCCAGATCATGGCCCGCCTCGGCCGCCGCGCCCGCGATCTTGAAGGCGTAGACCATGCCCGCCACACCCCGGCGCTTCGACGCCTCGGCTGGGGGGGCGCTGGCCACGTCATCGGCCAGCACGACCGTGGTGCAGCGGATGTCGTCGAACTCGACGAGATCCCCCGCCATGTCGAAGTTCATGATGTCGCCACCGTAGTTGCCATACAGGCGCAGCACGCCCGCGCCCTGGTTCGCGGCGCGGATCGCGTCGGCCATCTGCTCGGCGGACGGGCTGGCGAACACGTCGCCGATGGCGCAGGCATCCAGCAGCCCCGGCCCGACATAGCCCGTGAACACCGGCAGGTGCCCCGACCCGCCGCCCGACACGATCCCGACCTTGCCCGGCTTGCCGGGCGTGGCGCGGGCGACCGCGCGGGACGTCTCGCCCACGAGCCGGTAGAATTCGGGGTGCGCCGCGACAAGGCCCGCCAGCATCTCGTCCACATAATCGGCGGGGCGGTTCAGGATCTTCTTCATGGGGGTCACTCCGGTTTCAGGTGCGGCGCGCAAAGGGCCGCCAGGTGTTCACGATCATCACGAAGATCAGCAGGGCGCCCCAGATCAGCTCGCGCGCAAAGTTCGACACGCCGATCATGTTCAGACCGGACGACAGGAACTGCATGGCAAGGACCGCCAGCACCACGCCGATGATGCGCCCGTAGCCGCCATAGGGGTTCACGCCGCCCAGCACCGCAATCAGTACGGCGAGGAGCAGGTAGGACGACCCGTAGTCGGCCTTGGCGGAATTCGCGCGGCTCATCACCACCATGCCCGCGATGGCGGCGAGCGCACCAGACAGCACATAGACGCGGATCAGCATCCCTGTGATGTCGATCGCGGCAAAGCGCGCCGCCAACGGGTTGGCGCCGTACATCTGCACCTTCAGGCCAAAGGCCGTGCGCGTCAGCAGCAGTGACAGGGCGCCGGCCAGGACCGCGAACAGGATCAGGGGCGTGGGTATGCCGAGGATCGTCGAGTTGCCGATCCACGCCATGGCGGGCGGCAGCCCCATCACCGCCGAACCGCCCGTCAGCGCGATTGCGATGCCGGTGAAGATCAGCCCCGACCCCAGCGTGGCCAGGATCGGCGGCAGGCCGAGGTTCGCGACCAGAAGCCCGTTGAACAGCCCCGCAAGCATGCCAAGCGCCAGCGATGCCGCCAGCGCCAGCAGCATCACCGCCGTGCCGTCCCCCGCCCCGGTCAGCCGCGTCATGATCATGGCGGCGATGATGGCCGTCATGTTGGCGATGCCCACCACCGACAGGTCGATGCCGCCGGTCAGCATGGTGACGGTCATGGCCAGCGCAAGGATGGCGAATTCCGGGAACTGGAACGCCATCGACGTCATGTTCTGCAGGCTGAGGAACCGGTCGGGCGACAGGACCGACATCAGCGCGAAGACCGCGACGGCGATCACGGCCAGGCGACCCTCGGGCGATGTCATCAGGCGGGCAAGGGGGCTGTTGTCGGTCATGGGTCCCCTCAGGCCGCGCGGGCCGCGGCGCGGCGGGCCTGCCAGGCGGGCAGGCCGGTGCCGATCAGGATCAGGCAGCCGATGGCGATGGACTGGAACGTGGACGGGATGCCCAGCACGATCAGGCTGTTGCGCACCAGCACGATCAGTGCGACGCCCAGTACCGTTCCCGTCAGCGTGCCATACCCCCCCGCCAGCCGCGCGCCGCCCAGCACGACGGCAGCGATGACCGACAGTTCCAGCCCGACAAGGTCGAATGGGTTGGCGACGCGGGCCATGCTGGCGTGGATGGTGCCCGCGAGCCCCGCCAGTACGCCCACATAGACATAGACGAAGAACTGCACGCCCCGCACGTTGATGCCAATGCGGCGCGCGCTTTCGACCGACCCGCCGATGGCATAGATTGCGCGGCCCAGCATGGTGCGGTTCAGGATGAACCAGGTCAGGACCACCACCAGCACGGTCACCACAAAGGCCGCGTGCAGCGAATAGAACGACCCGTCGGCGTTTTCGCCCCGCAGCAGCATCATCCGCCCGAACTCGCGCATGCCGGGCGGCAGGGTGGTGATCTGCTTCTGCCCGATGAAGGTCAGCATGAAGCCGCGGAACACCGACAGGGTGCCGAGGGTCACGATCAGCGTGGGCAGGCCGAAGCCCGCGATCAGGACGCCGTTGATGGCGCCCAGAAGGCCACCAACCGCCATGCCGACGGCCAGCGCGCCCCACCACGGCATCCACGGCATGAGAGCGTTCAGCGTCATGGCGGTCACGTACATAGTGAAGGCCGCGACGGCGGTGAAGCTGACGTCGATCCCGCCCGACACCAGCACGACGAACACGCCGACCGCGAAGACGCCCAGCACGATCCCGTTGCGCAGCAGGTCGGTCAGCGTGGCGACCGACAGGAACCCCGGATCGGACAGGGCAGCCAGCACGCAGAAGCCGAGGATCACCACGGCCACCAGCGTCTCGTTCCGGGTCCAGTCGAGCTTCATGACGCCAGCCTGTGGGCGAGGCCGTCGGTGGTGACGCTGCCGCCGGGCAGGTCCTCGACCATGCGGCCGCCCTTCATGACCAGGATGCGGTGGCAGGTGGCCATCAGTTCCGGCAGGTCGTCCGAGATGACGATCACCCCCAGCCCCTGCGCGGCAAGGTCGGCGATGATCCCGTGGATTTCCGCCTTGGACCCCACATCGACGCCCACGCTCGGCCCGTTCAGGACAAGGACGCGCGGACCGCGGGCCATCCAGCGGGCAAGGACCACGCGCTGCTGGTTGCCACCTGACAGCGACCGCACCGCGGCCTCGGGGTCGGGCGCCTTGACCGCGAGGCGCTTCAGCCAGTCCCGCGTCTCGCCCCACAGCGCCGACAGGTCCAGCACGCCGCCGCCGCGGGCGTGGGCGTCGAGCCGCCCGATGGCGATGTTGCGCGCGATGCTTTGCGTCAGGAACAGACCTTCGGTCAGCCGGTCCTCGGGGACATAGCCGATGCCCGCCGCCGCGGCCGCGATGGGGTCGCCCAGGGGGACAGGCCGCCCGTCCAGCCGGATCGTGCCCGCTTCAGGCGCGACCAGCCCGAACAGCGCCTTGGCCAGCGCGGTGCGGCCCGACCCGAGCAGGCCCGCCACGCCCAGAACCTCGCCCGCGCGCAGGGCAAAGGTCACGTCGTCGAACACGCCGGGCTTGGCGAGCGCCTCCACCTGCAACAGCACCGGCGCCCCGGGCGGCAGGGGGGCGGGCGGCGTCTCGCCCACGGCGCGGCCGGTCATGTGCAGGGTCAGCGAGGCCGCATCGAACTGGTCGGCCGGGCCTTCGGCCACCTTGGCGCCGTTGCGCAGGACCACGACGTGCTCGCAGACCTCCAGCACCTCGGCCAGCTTGTGGCTGACGAACAGCACCGCCACCCCGTCGGCCTTGAGCAGCCGGATGATCGCCAGAAGCGACCTCACCTCGCGCTCGGTCAGCGTCGTGGTGGGTTCGTCCATGATGATGAGCTTGGCATCCGTCGCCAGCGCCCGGGCGATGGCCACCAGCTGCTTGTGCGCGACCGACAGCGTCTCCACCGCTGCGTCGAGCGGGATGTCCACGCCGATCCGGTCGAGCGTGAGGCGCGCCGTGTCGCGGATGCGCCCGTGGCGGACCAGCCGCGCGCCTGCGCCCATCTCGGCCGTCATGGCGATGTTCTCGGCCACGGACAGGTTCGGGAACAGGCTGAAATCCTGGAAGATGACCTTTATTCCCGCATCGGTTGACACCCGCGGGGTCAGCGCCCCCTGCACCGCGCCGGAAAACGCGATGGTGCCGCGGTCGGGCCGTTCCACGCCCGCGAGGATCTTGATGAGGGTGGACTTGCCCGACCCGTTCTCGCCCGCCAGGCAAACGGCTTCCCCGGCGGCGATGGAAAAGCCCACGCCGTCCAGCGCCGTGATCCCGGCATAGGTCTTGGTCACGCCGTCCAGCGTGACGAGCGGTGCGGTCATGGTCGGGTCCGGTGATAGGGGGGGCGACGTGTGCCGCCCCCCGGACTGTGGCGCAGGGGTATCCCGATCAGAAGGGATATTCGGCCATGTTGTCCTTGTTCACGTTCACCCAGGCCTGGCCGTAGATCACCTTGCCGTCGAGCTTGATCTGGTTGTAGCCCGGCAGGCCCAAGTCCATGCCGTCGGTCACCGTCTCGCCGTTCATCACCATCACGGCGAGCTTGTTCATCGCCTGACCGGCGACGGCCGGATCCCAGAAGCCGATCCCGTCCACGGCGCCGGTTTCCAGATACTGCCCGGCGATCGACGGGAGAGAAGTGCCGAACACGCAGGTCGCGTCTTCCAGGCCCCGCTCCTCGATCGCCAGGCCGATGCCCGCCACGTCGGTCGAGGCCGACCCCTGCATCCCCTTGATGTTGGGGTAGGCGCGCAGCACTTCCTGCGCCTTGGCATAGGCCTGCTGCTGGTCGTCGAACGTCTCGTTCTTGTCGCCGACCAGCGTCATGTTCGGGTAGTTCGCCTGCTGATAGGCGATGGCGCCGTCCACCCACTGGTTATGGGTCTGGCTGGTCAGCGAGCCGACGAACACCGCATACTCGCCCACGCCGCCCATGCAGGTGGCCAGTTGTTCCATCAGGTTGGCGCCGAAGTCCTCGTTCACGAAGGCTTCCAGGTCGTAGCTGGTGTTCTGCTGGCTGGCGGCTTCGTGGGTGATGACGGTGATGCCTGCGGCCTGCGCGCGGGCAAGGACGGGTTCCAGCGCTTCGGGCGACATCGGAACTACGGCCAGAGCGTCAACCCCCTGGGCGATCATGTCCTCGATCAACGCGGCCTGCTGCTGCGGGTCGGCCTGCGCAGGTCCGACCTGGAAGGCGTCGGCGCCGGTGTCGGCGGCGAACTGCTTCACGCCTTCTTCCATGCGGTTGAACCACTGGATTCCGGCGATCTTGACCACGGTCGCGATGCGCGGGGCATCCTGCGCAAGCACGGGCGCGGCAAGCAGCGCGGTCGACGCCGCGAGCGCGGCGATGAGGGTCTTTTTCGTCATGTCGTCCTCCCGTTGGGCCCGGTGGTTCCGGGCATCTGAATTGAGAGACAGCTTAGTCCGAAGTCACTGGATTTCCATACGATTCGTCGCGCTAACGCTGTTTTTCCTCCTGCGATCAAGCCTTTGGTGCATACCAGTCAAGCCCGGACCCGCCTGGCGGTGTTGGCGTCGGGGCCGACAATCCAGGGGATCAGCGCGGGATCGGTCAGATGCGGCAGGTGGCCCGCGCCTCGCACCAGGTGGACCGACACGCGCGACGGCAGGTGGGCGACCGCACGCCAGTCCAGCACCCGGTCGTCAGTGCCGAAGACGACCGCCACCGGGCAGGCCAGCCGGTCAAGATCGGCGGTGATGTCGATTTGCTGGAAGCCGTCGCGCACGGCCCAGCCCGCCATATGTGTATGACCTGCCCGCGCGGCCCCCAGGCGAGTCAGTTCGCCCGCCAGCAGGGCGGCGGACATCGGTCCGGCATCGAGCAGCGCCAGTGCACGGGCCAGCGCCGGAGCGGTGTCGGCCGCCAGCATCCCGCTCACGAAATCGGCGCTGATCCGGGCATCCAGCCCCGCCGGCGCGATCAGCACCAGGCGGGCGACCCGACCGGGGGCCATCGCGGCCACCCGGGCCGCCACCGCGCCCCCCAGCGAATGGCCGACCAGCACCACGGGGCCCGGCGGCATCGCCGACAGTACCTGCGCCGCTGCCGCATCAAGGCCGTCGGCGGCAGGCATGTCCTGTGCATGACCGGGCAAGGGCAGGGCCACAACAGGTGCACCACCCGCCGCAAGCCGCGCGGGCAGGTCGCGCCAGCCGCCGGGGTGGTCGAACAGTCCGTGCAGCAGCACGACGGTTTCGGCCCTTTCGGCCCCGGCGGACCGGGCGACATCGTCCCCTGTCACGCGGCCGTTGCGGCCCGTTCCCGGCACCAGCGCCAAGTCCACGCCGCTGCGCCGAGCCGCCGCGCGGGCGGCCGGACTGGCGGCCACACGCCCGGGGGCAGGGTGATCCGGGTCGGCGGCAGGCAGGGATCGGGGAGTGGACCCGTCCCCGCCTGCCCCGCCCGCGGAACGCGGCTCATCAGCACCGGTTCCGGGTTCCGTTCCTGCGACAGGCAGACCTTCCGCCTCACCTTCGATCTCGACCTCGGCGATGGGCTGGTCCAGCGCGACCGTCTCGCCCTCGGACACCAGCTGTGCCACGAGGAACCCGTCGGTCATCGCCGGGACCTCGACCACCGTCTTGTCGGTCTCGACCTCCATCAGCACGTCGCCGCGCCGGTAGGACTGCCCCGCGCCCACCAGCCAGGCGGTCACGCGGGCCTCTTCCATCGTCTCGCCCAGCCGCGGCAGGGTCAGCGTCACGCGGCCCATGGCGGGGCCTTTCGCGTGACCAGCCACAGGGCGGTGTCGTGGATCAGGTCGGCCGACGGGATCGACCCGCGTTCCAGCGCGGGCGAGACCGGGATCGGGATATCCTCGCCGCCAAGGCGCAGGATGCTGTCTTCCAGCCAGTCGAAACAGGTCTGAGTCAG
>DBBA01000127.1 GCA_002291955.1 Rhodobacteraceae bacterium UBA996
AAGCCAGCGACCCCTCGCCCCCCGCCGCCCCGCGGTCCAGGATCGCCCAGGCGGTGCCCGCGAACGCAATGGCCAGCCCCAGCCCCTTGCGCGGGGTGATCCGGTCGCCCGGGATGAACAGGTGCGCGGCCAGGGCCATCCAGACCGGCATGGAATAGAAGATCACGCTGACGCGGGTGACCGTCGTCAGGTCGAGCGCCACGAACAGGAACATGAACTCGGCCGCGAAGATCAGCCCCGCCAACACCCCCGGTCCCCAGGTGTCGCGCGGCAGGTCGAGCGTCAGGCCGCGCAGCCGCATCCAGATCAGGATCGCCACCAGCGCGATGGCCGACCGCAGGCCGGCAAAGAACACGGGCTGCAGCCCCTCGTTCACCACGGCGATCACCACCTGGTTGAAGGCGAGCAACCCCGCGAACGCGATCAGCGAGGTCGCGCCGAAGGTGTCGATCCGGTCCTTGCGCTCCACGACATCCCCCGCCTGCCCTGGCGACAGGGACACCCCGGCGGCGGAATGGTCAACCCTTGCGGCGGCGGCGCGGGCGGGCGAGGGTCGCGGCCGGAAGGGGGGACCCGATGCGCGACTACCTGATCCTTGACGTGTTCGCCGACCGGCCGCTTGCGGGCAACCCGCTGGCGGTGATCCCCGATGCGCGCGGCCTTGACGCGGCCACGATGCAGGCGCTGGCCCGCGCGTTCAACCTGTCGGAAACCGTCTTCCTGTGGCCCGCCGCTTCGCCCGGCGGGCCGGTCCCCGCCCGCATCTTCACGCCCGGCCGCGAGGTGCCCTTTGCCGGGCATCCCACGGTCGGCGCGGGCGTCGCGCTCGCGCTCGCAGGGCAGGGGCCGGACCTGACGCTGGACCTGCCCGTGGGGCCGGTGGCCATTCGGGCGGCGGCCGATCCGGCCCGGGGGATGGGCGCAGGCCACGCGCAGGTGTCCCGCGACGGGCGGCTGGAGCGGTTCCATACGCCCGACGCCGCCACCGTTGCCGCCTGCGTGAGGCTGCCGCCCGAGACCGTCGTCACCACCACGCACCCGCCCGTCATGGCGTCCTTCGGCCTGCCCTTCGCCATCGCCGAACTGGCCGACCTTGCCGCGCTCGCCGCCGCCCGGCCCAACACCGACCGCTTCCGCGCGGCCGAAGCGCGCTGGCCCTCGGCCCTCGACTTCGCGACCTACCTGTATGTCCGCACCGGCCCCGACGCGGTGCAGGCGCGCATGTTCGCGCCCCTCGACGGCATCCCGGAAGACCCCGCCACCGGCAGCGCGGCGGTGGCGCTGGTCGCCCTTCTGGCCGAGACGCGGGGCCGCGACCTGACCCTGTCCATCGCGCAGGGGATCGAGATGGGCCGCCCGTCGCGCATCACCGCCTCGGCCCGGCTGGTGCAGGGCCAGGCCACCGGAATCACGCTCGCGGGCGACGCCGTGGTCTTTGCCCGCGGCCGGGTCGCGGTCTGACCCCGCCCCCCGGGGCACCGGTTCCGCCACCTTTCGTGGTCCGCCGTCCCTTGCTACAGCATCGGCAAGGCGACAGGGACAGGACAGCGATGGCCGCGACGACGATCCTCGACCGCTGCGAGGCCAAGGGCCTGCGGCTGACCGACCAGCGCCGGGTCATCGCGGGCGTCCTCGAAGCCGCCACCGACCACCCCGATGTCGAGGAACTGCACGCCCGCGCCGCCGCGGTCGATGCCCGCATCTCGATCGCCACGGTCTACCGCACGGTCAAGCTGTTCGAGGAGGCGGGCCTTCTGGACCGCGTCGATTTCGGCGACGGCCGCGCCCGCTACGAAACCGCCGACCGCGACCACCACGACCACCTGATCGACCTGACCACCGGCGAGGTGATCGAATTCGTCGACCCCGAGATCGAGGCCCTGCAGGAGAAGATCGCGCAGCGCCTGGGCTACCGGCTGAAGGGCCACCGGATGGAACTGTATGGCGTCAAGCTGAAGAAGGCTTGACCCGGCCCCCGGGCCGGGCGACGGCTGACACCAGCCTGATGCGAGTCCCCGCCCCGTGCCCAGCCAGACCCCCGCCGCCGACAACTTCCGCGGAAGCCTCCTCATGCTTGCGGGCATGGCGGGCTTTGCGCTCGAAGACGCGCTGATCAAGCATGTCTCGGCGTCGCTGTCGGTGGCGCAGATCCTCTTGATCCTTGGCGCGGCAGGCTGGCTGGCCTTCGGGATCATCGGCGCCCGGCAGGGCGCGCCCTTCTTCACCCGCGACTTCTTTGCGCCCCCGGTGCTGGTGCGCTTCTGCGGCGAACTGGTGGGGTCCATCGGCATGACCATGGCGCTGGCGCTGGTGGCGCTGTCCCTGACCTCGGCCATCATCCAGGCGCTGCCCATCCTGACGACCCTGGGCGCGGTGCTGGTCTACCGCGAATCCGTGGGCTGGCGCCGCTGGGCCGCGATCGCCGTGGGCTTCGCGGGCGTGCTGACCGTGCTGCGGCCCTGGAGCGCGACGTTCGAACCCGAAGCCCTGTTTGCCGTCATGGCGGTGGCGGGCATGGCGGTCCGCGACCTCGCCACCCGGCGCGTGCCACAGCGCGTGCACACGCTGCAGCTGGCCAGCTGGGGCTTCGGGTCGCTCGTGCCCGCATCGCTACTCCTGTTCGCCTGGGGGATGCCCTGGCACCCGGTCGCGCCCGGCACCGTGGCACTTCTGGGGCTCTGCCTGTGCCTGGGCATGCTGTCCTACTATGCCATCATCCAGGCCACGCGGATCGCCGACATGGGCGTGATCGCGCCGTTCCGCTACACCCGGATGGTCTTCGGCCTCGCGCTGGGCGTGCTCGTGTTCGGCGAGACGCCCGATGCCTGGGTCTATGTCGGCGCTACGCTGATCGTGTCGGCGGGGCTCTACACCTTCTGGCGCGAACACCAGCTGCGCCGCCGGGCTTCCGCTGCCGCCCGCCTCGCCGTATAGCAGGGGCAAGCCAACCAGTTACCGCTAACAACCCCTCGGAGCCAGCCATGACCACCATCGTCGACATCATCGGCCGCGAAATCCTCGACAGCCGCGGCAATCCCACCGTCGAGGTGGACGTGATCCTGGAAGACGGGACCGTCGGCCGCGCCGCGGTGCCCTCGGGCGCCTCCACCGGCGCGCACGAGGCGGTGGAAAAGCGCGACGGCGACAAGGCCCGCTACAAGGGCAAGGGCGTGCGCGCCGCTGTCGCCGCCGTGAACGGCGAACTGGCCGAGGCGCTGGCGGGCATGGACGCCACCGAACAGGAAGCCATCGACGCCCTGATGATCGAGATCGACGGCACGCCCAACAAGGGTCGGCTCGGTGCCAACGCGATCCTTGGCGTCAGCCTCGCCTGCGCCAAGGCCGCTGCCGATGCCTCGGCCCTGCCGCTCTACCGCTACGTCGGCGGCACCCAGGCGCGCGTGCTGCCCGTGCCGATGATGAACATCATCAACGGCGGGGCCCACGCCGACAACCCCATCGACATCCAGGAATTCATGGTCATGCCCGTGGGGGCCGACACCATCGCCGAAGCCGTGCGCATGGGGTCCGAGATCTTCCACACGCTGAAGGCCGAACTGTCCAAGGCCGGGCTGTCCACCGGGATCGGTGACGAGGGCGGCTTTGCCCCCAACCTGAAGTCCGCCCGCGCGGCGCTCGACTTCATCCTGAAGGCGGTGGAAGGGGCGGGCTACACGCCGGGCAAGGACGTGTTCCTGGCGCTCGACTGCGCCGCCACGGAATACTTCAAGGACGGCAAGTACGAGATGGAAGGCGAACGGAAATCCCTGACGCCGAAGCAGAACGTGGACTTCCTGGCGAAACTCGCCGCCGACTACCCGATCCTGTCGATCGAGGACGGCTGTTCCGAGGATGACTGGGAAGGCTGGCGCATGCTCACCGACAAGCTCGGGGGCAAGGTTCAGCTCGTGGGCGACGACCTGTTCGTGACGAACCCCGCGCGGCTTGCGATGGGGATCGAGAAGGGCTGCGGGAATTCCATGCTGGTGAAGGTTAACCAGATCGGGACGCTGTCCGAGACGCTCCGCGCCGTGGACATGGCCCACCGCGCGCGCATGACCTGCGTGATGAGCCACCGCTCGGGCGAGACCGAGGATGCCACCATCGCCGACCTCGCCGTGGCCACGAACTGCGGTCAGATCAAGACCGGCTCGCTCGCCCGGTCGGACCGGCTGGCGAAGTATAACCAGCTGATCCGGATCGAGGAGATGCTGGGCGAGACGGCCGTCTATGCCGGGCGGTCGGTGCTGCGCTAGGGACCCGCTGACGCGGGCGAAAGCGGGGGGCTCTGCCCCCAGAC
>DBBA01000175.1 GCA_002291955.1 Rhodobacteraceae bacterium UBA996
CCCCTGCCACAAGGATCCGCGCCATGCCCACCCCTGCGTCCCCCGCCACGGTTCGCGACTACATCCGCACCATCGTGGACTTCCCCAAGGAAGGCATCCTGTTCCGCGATGTGACCACCCTGTTCGCCGATCCCCGCGGGTTGCGCATGTGCATCGACCAGATGCTGCACCCCTATGCCGGGCGGCGCATCGACAAGGTCGCGGGGCTGGAAGCGCGCGGCTTCGTCATCGGCGGGGCCATCGCGCACCAGCTGTCGGTGGGCTTCGTGCCGATCCGCAAGAAGGGCAAGCTGCCCGGCGCCACCATCTCGGAATCCTACACGCTGGAGTATGGCGAGGCGGTGATGGAGGTGCACGACGATGCGGTGACCCCGGGCGAGCGCGTGCTGATCGTCGATGACCTGCTGGCCACGGGGGGCACGGCCGGGGCGGGCATCCGGCTGGTGGAACGTCTGGGCGGGGTGATTGTGGGCTGCGCCTTCATCGTGGACCTGCCCGACCTGGGCGGGCGGCGGGTGCTGGAAGGCATGGGCCACGCGGTGACCGCGCTGTGCGCCTTCGACGGGCACTAGGGTCGGAACAAGTCACGCACAAGTCCTTGGCAGGTAATGATTCGCTAAACCTGCGCGTGTAGCACGAAGCTCGGTCCCGATGGCCTTAAGGGATGTGTTCAGTGTTCCCCTCCAAGGTCGACGCCCCGCCAGTCCCCCGGCGGGGCGTCTTCCCCAGGGGCCGCATCACGGCCCCGGCGCCAGCACCGCCCCGGGGTTCAGGATCCCCAGGGGATCCAGCGCCGCCTTGATCGCCCGCATCGCGGCCAGCCTGCCCGGGTCGCCCCGCCGCGCCAGTTCGGCGGCCTTCACCCGCCCGATCCCGTGCTCGGCGCTGAACGTGCCGCCCAGCGACAGCGCCAGATCGTTGACCGCCGCCTCCAGCCGGGCGCGCAGGGGCGCATAGGCCGCCGCCGCCTGACCCGGGGGCGGAAAGATGTTGTAGTGCAGGTTCCCGTCGCCCAGGTGCCCGAACGCATTCACCCGCAGGGCCGGATCGATCCCTGCCACCGCCCGGTCGCCCTCGGCCAGGAACTCCGGGATCGCGCCCACCGGCACGGCGATGTCGTTCGACAGGACCGATCCGATCCGCCGGTTCGCCAGCGGGATCGTCTCGCGCAGGGCCCAGAGCGCGGCCCGCTGCGTCTCGTTGGCCGCCACCACGCCGTCCGTGGCCAGCCCCGCGCCGACCGCGGCGGCAAAGATCGCCTCCAGCGCCGCGCCCGGATCGCGGCTGGCGGGCAGGCCCAGGTCGATCAGCACCGACCAGTCAGGCACGGGGTCCAGCGGCACGCGCAGGTCAAACCCCGCCTCGGCCAGGAAGCGCAGGCCGGTGCCCTTGATCAGCTCGAACGCCGACAGCCCGTCGCCCGCGATGTCGCCCGCAATGGCCAGCACCCCGGCCGCGGCGGCGGGGGACGGCACGGCCAGCAGCGCCGTCCCCTGCCCCGCCGGGCGCGGCACCATCCGCAGGCTGGCCGCGGTGATGATGCCCAGCGTCCCCTCGGCCCCGATCAGAAGGTGGCGCAGGTCGTAGCCTGTGTTGTCCTTGCGCAGGCGCTTGAGGTCGCGGATCACGGACCCGTCGGCCATGACCGCCTCGATCCCCAGGCACAGGTCGCGCATGTTGCCCCAGCGCAGGACGTTGACCCCGCCCGCGTTGGTGCCGAGTAACCCGCCGATCCGCGCCGACCCCTCGGACGCCAGCGACAGCGGGAACAGCCGCCCCGCGGCCGCCGCCGCCGCCTGCACGTCGGCGAGGACCGCGCCCGCTTCGGCCACGATCACGTTCTCGCCGGGCAGCACGGCCCGCAGCCGCGCCATCCGGTCCAGCGACAGGATCACCGGCGCAGGCGCACCGCCCGGCATCACGCTGCCACCGACCAGCCCCGTGCCCCCCGCGCGCGGCACGATCCCCACCCGCGCGGCGGCACAGGCGCGCACGACCGCCGCCACCTCCGCGACCGATCCTGGGCGCACGACGCAGCCGGCCACACCCGCGGCCCGCCCGCGCGGGTCCTCCAGATCGGAAGGACCGGCGGCGCGCACGGCGCCCTCGGGCAACAGCGCGGACAGGTGCGCGACAAAGACAGGATCGGCCGGGTTCAGCATGACCGCAGGGCTGGCACGGGCCACCCCGCCCCGCAAGCCCCTTCCCGGGGCACGGCCCTTCCGCTTCGACGTGGTCCAAATATCCTCGGGGGGCGCGCGCCCCCTGGGGCGCGCGGCGGGGGGCAGACAGCCCCCCTGCCCCATCCGCCAGCCCTCAGTCCGCCAGGAATTCCGGGTCCAGCACCATCACCGTGGGCCGCGACGGCAGCCGGTCCAGCGACAGCACCAGGTCCGGCGCGCCCACCCGCACCACGTCGAACCCGGCCTCCTCCATCCGGCCCACGAACCGGTCAAGGGACGCCTGCCCGAACCAGTGCATCGGGATCACGACCGACGACCGGAACCGCGCCATCGCGGCCAGAAGTGTGTCATGCGGCAGGGTCAGCCCGCCATCGACCGGCGCCATCACCACATCCAGCCGCCCGATCGCCGCATACTGCTCGGCGTCGGGTTCGTGGTGCAGGTGGCCCAGATGCCCGATGCACAGGCCCGCGGTTTCCACGATGAACACGGAATTGCCGAAGCGTTCCACCGTGCCGTCCCCGAACCGCGACCGGATGTCGGTGGCCACGTTGCGCACGACCATGTCGCCCAGATCCAGCATGTGGTCCGCCGGTTCCACCCCGTCGCCCCAGCCCTGCAGCACATGGGGGATCGCGGGGTCGGGGGTCGGGGTCCAGTGCGTGCCATGCGCATGGTTCATGGTGGCGACCGTGGGGGCAAAGGCCGTGGTCCCGATGAACCCGGAATAGTCGGTCACGACCGAGGACCCGCCATCGGCCCGGATCAGGAACATCGCGTGGTCGATGAAGCGGATCGCCACGCTGTCCTTCGCCACGGGCGCGGTCCAGGACGCGGGCATCACCCGCGCCTCCGGCAGCGCC
>DBBA01000400.1 GCA_002291955.1 Rhodobacteraceae bacterium UBA996
GCCGCCGTGATCGCCCGAACGCAGGGCATGGGCAGCGGTGGCGAGGCCGTGATGGAGGGATTGCTGGCGCTTCATGCGCCGGGCCCAGGCGGGCGGACCGTCGTTGGCCGGTGACGGGGCCGGTCCGCCACCGGTGAGCGCCGCATGGGCGGCACTGCGGCCGGACTGGGCACTCTCGGCGATGGCACGGCGCAGCGGGTTGATGGCGGTGACGACGCCCGCGCGACCCATCGCCAGGGTGCCCCCGGCGATCTGGCCGGGCATCGACGTGCGCCCGGAGGCACCAAGCTGGTATGCGGCGGCGCCACCTGCCCCGATGGCCGTCGCCCCGCGACCGACAGCACCGACGGTCGCCAGACCCATCCGCGTGGCCGCGATCCCGGTGGCGGCCGTCCCGCCGATGGCAAGACCCGCGCCGACGGCCGCCCCTGCGCCGAGCTGCGGACCGCCCGAGACGATGCCGTTGGCGATGCCGGGACCGAAGATGCCGAGGGCCAGGAGCGCGAGTGCCCCGAGGACGACGGACATCGCCTCCTCGATGGTCGGCGGTCCGGCGAAGCCCGCGGTGAACTCGCCGAAGATCGTCGAGCCGATGCCGACGATCACGGCCAGCACCAGCACCTTGACGCCCGAGGAGATGACGAGGCCCAGGACGCGCTCGGCCATGAAGGCGGTCTTGCCGAAGAGACCGAAGGGCACCAGCACGAAGCCCGCAAGCGTGGCCAGTTTGAACTCGATCAGCGTTACGAAGAGCTGGATCGACAGGATGAAGAATGCGAGCAGCACCACCGCCCAGGCGAACATCAGGATCGCGATCTGGACGAAGTTCTCGAAGAAGGCGACGTAGCCCATGAGGCTTGCGACCGCCTCGAGGATCGGCCGCCCGGCCTCGAGCCCGACCTGCGCGATGCGGCCCGGCTGCAGGAGCTCGTCGGCGGCGATGGTGCCGCCGGTGGCGATCAGGCCGAGACCCGCGAAGCTGTCGAAGACGATGCGCGCGAGGTCGTTCCAGTTGCCGATCAGGTAGGCAAAGACGCCGACGAAAAGCGTCTTCCTCACGAGCCGCGCGAGGATGTCATCATCGGCGCCCCAGGCCCAGAAGAGCGCGGCGAGCGTGATGTCGATGACAATCAGCGTGGTGGCGAGGAAGGCGACGTCGCCGCCGAGCAGACCGAAGCCCGAATCGATGTAGGTCGCGAAGACCTCGAGGAAGCGGTCGATGACGCCTACGTCGTCCATGGGGCTACTCAGTCCCGGCCGGATCGGCGTCCGGACGGGTGTCGGGCGACGGGGCGGTGGGCGACGGCACTCCCGGCGACGGGGGAGTCGCAGGTCCAGTTCCGGGCGGCAGCCCAAGGAAGCGTTGCCGCGCCGCCTCCCACGCAGCGCGGCAGTCGGTCGCACGAGCATAGTCCGCGGGGTCAAGGTTCCGGCAGCGGTCGAGCGCGGCGCCATGGGGATCTTCGGCGACCGCGGGGGTCAGCCGGTCGCGGCCCGCGCTGCTGCTGAGTTCGAGAAGTGCCGCCAGCCCCGCCGCGATGCCGAGACCAAGCGCGATGACCTTCAGGACCTGCGGGGTGCCGATCTCCATGGCCTCAGTCCCGGAACAGGCGGGGGCTGCCGGGCGCGTAGCCGGACCCGTAGTCAAGGAACCGCGCGAGGTTCTCCAGCGCCTGCGCCTCCGCGGTCGCCGTACGAGCGGCTTCCAGGGCAACGGCGCGGTTCTGGGCGGCGATCGCAGCGGTCAAGTCGGCGAGCTGCGTCGTCTGCAGCGCCAGGAGCTGGTTCCCGGCCTGCGTCGCCTGCAAGGCCCCGACCGCGCTCTGGCTCTGGCGGACGAGCGTCTCCATCTGCTTCCGCGCGCTCTCGATGTTGCCGACAACGCCGGCCTGGACATGCAAGCTGTCCTCGAACCCTGCGACCGAGGTAGGCCAACGCTGGCGGGTCCCCGCGATCATCGCATCGAAGTCGCCTTGCGCGGCGGCTGCGCCGTAGTCCGGCGCGAAGGCCTGTTCGATGGCCGCGACGTCGAAGGCGAGACTGCCTGCCTCGGACAGCAGGCGCTGCGTCTCCGCCACTGCCTCCTGCAGGCGGGCAAGCGCGGAGGTCGGCAGACGCGCGAGGTTGAGGGCGTCGTTCAGGAGCATCTGCGCTTCGTTCTGCAGCTGCGCGATCTGGTTGTTGATCTGCTCCATGGCGCGCGCGGCCGAGAGGATGTTCTCGGCGTGGTTCCGCGGGTCATAGACGATCCGCCCGCCGCCAAGGCCGAAGATGGCCTGTGCGGGCGTGGCCGTGAGGGAGACCAGCATGGGCGAGAGGGTGAGCGCGGAGGCGAGCAGCCCAGCTGAGAGGCGGGCGCGCGGGCGCGGATGGCGGAAGTGGCGATCAGAGAGGCGGGTCATGTGGGATCTCCTGTGGTATCCGAGGGTGCAGGGTCGGAAGTTGCGGAGGGTGGCGTGGACTTCGGGCCGAGAAGCTCGACCGCCCAGTCGAGCCCGCGATGGCGCAGCCACGTAGTGGCAAAGCCCGCGCGGCCGTGGCTCGCGAGGACCTCGCCGATGGCGGTCTGGTCGGCCTTGGCGGACGCGGCAGTGAAGGCCAGCGCCACTTCGCCCAGCCCCAATGCAAACAGCCGGTTGCCGCGGCGCGACTGGCAGTAGTAGTCGCGCTTCGGGATCGCGCGGGCGACGATCTCGATCTGCCGGTCGTTCAGCCCGAAGTTCCGGTAGATGCGCGCGATCTGCGGCTCGAAGGCACGCTCGTTCGGCAGGAAGATGCGCGTGGGGCAGCTTTCGACGATGGCGGGGGCAATCAGCGATCCGTCGAT
>DBBA01000007.1 GCA_002291955.1 Rhodobacteraceae bacterium UBA996
CTTTTGTCAACACAGCCTAGTGTAACTTGGCGGGTGCGGTCACCCGGCGACTGCAATCTGACGGCTTCAGATCGAAGTACACGTCCAGAGGGTCGCGCCTCCAACTCATCCACCCGAACGCGAAGTGCGGAAGTCTCTATCTGCAGGTCTTCCAAGGCACCCCTTAGAGCTGTCAGTTCGATAGTTTCCGTTGTCGCTCTCGACGGCAACATGATCGGACCAAGCGGGCCAAGGCTCGAACGAAGAAACATTCGAACATCGCGGTCTGCTGGCTTGGTGCAGGTAATCGCCTCCTCCGCGGTTGCCAGCCTTACAGGCGACTGCCTAAGAGTGTCTCTCGTGAGGGTTTGTGAGCCCATGTCACAGCGCACTGCCTCGATCAATTCAGGATCATCAGGCTGGATTTGCATGTCAGTGATCACAAGTTCTGTAGCGCCAGATGTAATTCTCCTAATAATGCGGCCATACATGCCGCTGCCATCTTCAGCCGAAGTGTAGCTCAACCAAAGTGAGTTCGCGGCGGTCAGTTCAATGCAGCGCTCCCACGCTGCCAACGCTGCGTTTGCCAAACTTGACGATTCTTCGAGCGAGAACTCTTGGTCAAATTCTGTTTGACTAGCTGAGCAGAATGCTTCCTCGCGAAAACTCAAGCTGCCATAGTCGTTTGATCTCCCACCGCTCGCACCCAAACCAACCCCTTTGAAAGAAAGACTGAAGCCAGAAGACGAAGCAGAGTTTCTGAATTCTTCCACTGATCTGTAGGAGCGTTGACAGATAGAATCCCGCTGCGCCGAAACAATACTGGAAGTAAGTCGTCGATCAGTTCGATTGAGCGCGTTTTGGCTCAAGGCAACATTACATGCGCTCCCCCCAACCGATTCCGAAATCTGGGCGACCGCTTGAGAGGAAGCAATAGTAATAACTAACACTGCGAGGGCGGACATTACTTTCATAGGTTGGCCTCGGACACTGATGGTTAGGGATGGGGAAAAGTCTTCGGTGACCTTCAACTCTGGAGTAGACTTGAGGCTATCCCATATGCCCCATCTGTCAACGCATTCTCATTCTTCTACCCTGCCGCGATGGTCTGCACCGCCTCGAAGATCTCCAGTTCCGGCGGCCCCAGATACAACTCTGCCTTCGCCCCCGCCCCACGGTGTGCCGCACGAAACGCCTCGGACCGGGTCCAATCGGCAAAAGCCGCCTCCGATTCCCACATGGTATGGCTTGCATACAGGCGATAGCCGTCCTTCTCCGGCCCTTTCATCAGGTGGAACGCGACGAACCCCTTGACGGCGGGCAAGTGGCTGTCGCGCCCGGTCCAGACCGCCTCGAAGGCGGCTTCCTGCCCGGGGCGGACCTTGAAGCGGTTCATTGTCAGGAACATCTGCGGTATCCGTGGCCAAGGGGAACGGGGGCGGCGGGCGGAACGCTGGCGCGACCCCGATCTGGCGTCAGCCGCAGGGGCGGGTCAAGACCGGACGCCACAAGTCAAGGAGCGACCGATGGCCGCGAAACTCTGGGTGGGGCTGGGCAACCCGGGCAGGCAATACGCCGGGAACCGCCACAACATCGGCTTCATGGCGCTGGACCGGATCGCCGCCGACCACGGTGCATCCCCCTGGAAGAAGGCGTTCCAGGCCGAGGTGGCCGAGGTCCGCTTCGGCGCCACCCGCGTCATCCTCTTGAAACCCCAGACCTTCATGAACCTGTCCGGCCAGTCGGTCCGCGCCGCGGCCGACTTCCACAAGCTCGCCCCCCCCGACATCACCGTGTTCCACGACGAACTCGACCTCGCCCCCGGCAAATGCCGCGTGAAGCAGGGCGGCGGCCACGCGGGCCACAACGGGCTGCGGTCCATCCACGCCCACCTGTCCGAGGACTATGGCCGCATCCGCCTGGGCATCGGTCACCCCGGCCACAAGGACAGGGTGGCCGGATACGTCCTGGCGGACTTCGCGAAATCCGACGCCGACTGGCTGGACGACCTTCTGCGCGGCCTGTCCGACGGCGCCCCCGCGCTGGCCGCAAGTGACACCGCGGGCTTCCAGAACGCCGTCGCGCTGCGCACCGCGCCACCCCGGTCGGGAACGGGGTCGGGAACGGGGTCCGAAGCCAGGGCAAAGACCAAACCGGCCCCAGCCCTTGCCCCCGCCCCGGTGTCCGCGCTGCCCCCGACAACGCCACCGACAACGCCCCCGACGGCCGAGGAGACCGCCGCGAAATCCCCCCTCCAGCGCCTGATGGACCGCTTCCGGTGACCCTGCCCCCCGCCATCACGGCCGCCTTCCGCGCCCAGGCCCGCGCCTGCCGCGATCTGGGCTCGCCCTTCACCGCGCGCCTCTGCGACCTGATCGCCGGCCGCCTGACCAGCGACACCCCCGTCGGCGCCCACATCGCCGCCTGGCCCGGCGACCCGGGGCCGTCGGGCACGTCCGTCCCCCTGCGGCTGGCGGGCACGCTCAACCGCCTGCGCCTGTCGGGCGACCCGACGCTGACACCGGCATGGCCCCCGCACGATGTCCCCGACGCCGCCCTCTGGCCCGCCATCCACACCACCCTCACCACCCGCGCGGCCGACGTCATCGCGGGCCTCACCAGCCCGCCCCAGACGAACGAGGTGCGCCGGTCCACCGCCCTGATCCTCGCCGCGCACTGGCTGGCCGCGCGCCACCCGCTGCCGCTGATCCTGTCCGAAGCTGGCGCCAGCGCCGGGCTGAACCTGATGTTCGACCGCTTCGCGCTGACCACCCCCGACGGCCCGCGCGGCGCCACCGCGCCCGCGCTGACCCTGACCCCCGACTGGCGCGGCACCGCCCCGCCGCCGCCCGCGCCCCTGACCGTGGCCGTGGCCGACCAGCGCGGCGTGGACCTGTCGCCGCTGGACCCGCGCGATCCAGCCGACCGCCTGCGCGTGATGTCCTACATCTGGCCCGACCAGCCCGACCGCATCACCCTGACCGAAGCCGCCATCGCCGTCGCCGCCCCGGTGGACCGCGCCGATGCGCTCGACTGGCTGCGCGCGCCTGGCCGCGCCGCACCCCGGCCACCTGCACCTGGTCTTCCATACCATCGCCTGGCAGTACCTGCCCGCCGACGCGCAGGCCCGGGGCAACGCGACCATCGCCGCCGCCGGCCGCCGCGCCACAGCACAGGCCCCCCTCGCCCGCCTGGGGATGGAGGGCGACGGCCAGACCCCCGGCGCGGCCCTCACCCTCACCCTCTGGGACGGCACGACGCAGGACGGGGCCACTTTCCCCCTCGGCCGGATCGACTATCATGGCCGCTGGGTGGACTGGCGCCCGCCCCACGGATGACCGCCCCAGCCCTGAACGGCAGGAGAGACGGATGGACAAGGACCCGAGCCTGAACGTGCTGGGCGGCGCGCTCGAACCCTGTTCCACCGCGCCCCTGACCGGCTTCTTCCGCGACGGCCACTGCAACACCTGCGCCGAGGATCGCGGCAGCCACACCGTCTGCGCCGTGATGACCGCCGAATTCCTCGCCTTCTCGAAATACGTGGGCAACGACCTGTCCACCCCGCGCCCCGAATTCCGCTTCCCGGGGCTCAAGCCCGGCGACCGCTGGTGCCTCTGCGCCAGCCGCTTCCTGCAGGCCCATGCCGAAGGCTGCGCCCCCGACGTGCGCCTCGAATCGACCCACGCCCGCGCGCTCGACATCGTGCCGCTGGACGTGCTGCGGGACCACGCGACCGCCTGACCGCAACGGATTTGTGACAGCCAGATGACCGTGCGGCGCGATTCTTGATCCTGCGCAAGGCGCACCGGCGCGGTTCGGCCCCCGATGGACCATCCGCAACCGGGGGACCGCCGCCATGACACCCGCCGAAGACCTGCGCACCCTGCTGGACTCCGCCTTGCCGGACGCCGTCCTGGCCACGCCGGTCCCTGCACCGGCCTCCGCCCCCCGCCGCGCGCGCACCGCCGCCCCGGCCCAGACCGCAGGCCAGCCCCGGCACTTCCCCAACGTGGACGCCAACACCATCCGGCAGGCGTTCGAGACCGGCCGCTACCCCTACCCCCGCCCGATGGCCACCCCGCAGTACGAGGCGTAAAGGGCCGCGCTCCAGGCCGAACTCCTCAAGGTGCATATCTGGGCGCAGGAGACCGGCGAACGCTTCGTCATCCTGTTCGAAGGCCGCGATGCCGCGGGCAAGGGCGGCACGATCAAGCGCTTCATGGAACACCTGAACCCCCGCTACGCCCGGGTGGTGGCCCTGACCAAACCCCCCGACGTCGAACGCGGCCAGTGGTTCTTCCAGCGCTACATCGCCAACCTGCCCACCGCGGGCGAAATGGTGTTCCATGACCGGTCCTGGTACAGCCGGGCGGGCGTGGAACGGGTAATGGGCTTCTGCTCGCCCACCGAATACCTCGAATTCATGCGCCAGGCGCCCGAGTTCGAACGCATGCTGACGCGCTCGGGCATAAGGCTCTTCAAGTTCTAGTTCTCGGTCACGCAGGACGAACAGCGCAAACGCTTCCTGGCGCGCGAGACCGATCCCCTCAAGCGCTGGAAACTGTCCCCCATCGACAAGGCCAGCCTCGACCGCTGGGACGACTACACCGAAGCGAAGGAGGCGATGTTCTTCTACACCGACACCGCCGATGCCCCCTGGGTGATCGTCAAGTCGAACTGCAAGAAACGCGCCCGCCTGAACGCCATGCGGCACTTTCTGTCGATGGTGGACTACCCGGGCAAGGACCCGTCGGTCGCCGTCACCCCCGACCCCCTGATCGTCGGCCACGCCGCACAGGTGCTGCGGCACGACCAGGTGCCAGCGGGGGGCCTCCGGGGCTAGGGGGCGGCACTGCGGGCCGGGGACCTAACGCCCGCTCCGAGCCCATGGCGGTCATTGCTTAGTCGACTGTCGATCTGATTGGTTTAGTTATCTACGACAAGTGTCGCCCGTTCCTCGGGTCTACAAGCATCAAGGTAAATTAGGCTGTGTTGACAAAA
>DBBA01000069.1 GCA_002291955.1 Rhodobacteraceae bacterium UBA996
GTCTTGAACAAGAGCGGCTCCATGAACGTCTGCGGCAGGTCGTTCATGTGGCAGGGCGAGGACAGGTAGTGTTCCGCCCGGCTCATCGGGTGCTTGCCCCAGGACTTCATCCGCCCCAGTTCCTCGCCCGCCAGGCTTTCGCAGAACACGTTCTCGCCCATCAGGTCCTGGTCGGTGGCGAAGAAATACGCCTCCTCCTCGACGTCCCGGCCAAGGTCGCGCAGCACCTCCATCGTGCGCTGGTTGGTGATGTGCGCCCGCGGCGTGTTGGCGAGCCAGCGATAGCGGTTCACCGCCATGTTCTGCACGCCATAGGTGGACAGGAGCGCCGCCGTGGCCGATCCGGCCGGTCCGGTGCCGATGATGAGGACGTCAGTCGTGATGTCGGCCATGGGGTGCCCCTTTTTCGGTCGTGTCGGATGAGGTGCCCGTCAGGCGTCGCCGGACGGGGAACAACTGGATGCCCGTGCGTTCGGACAGAAGTCCCCACAGGCCCCCGGGGGCGACAAGCATGACCACGATCGCGATCAGGCCGAGGCCCAGAAGATACCAGCTGCCATAGTCGGCAAAGACCGACTGCAGCGCGAAGAAGACGAGGACCCCGATGATCGGCCCCTCGATGGTGCCGATCCCGCCGATCACCACGATGAAGATGACATAGGCCGTCCAGTCCACCACGCTGAACGCGGCATCGGGAGAGATGCGGGCGGTCTGCACGTAGATCAGCGCGCCGGTGACGCCGGTGCCGAAGGCCGCGATCAGGAACACGCGCCACTTCATGCGCCGCGCGTCCACGCCCATGGCGCCTGCGGCACCGGCATCGTCGCGCACGGCGGCCAGCGCCAGCCCCTGCCGGTGCCGCAGGAGCCAGTAGATGCCGCCCACGGTTGCCACCGCCAAGGCGAGCGCCAGCCAGTAGGCCAGGATATCCCGCGCCGCCGCATCGCGGACGTCGAACAGGGTGGCCACCGTCTCGACCCCCCACATCGCGCCCGTGGCGTCGCGGGGCAGCGACGTGCCGGTGCCGCCCCCCAGCGCCTTCCATTGGGCGACGGACAGCCGCGCGACCTCGGCGATCACCCAGGTGCCGATGGCGAAATAGGCCCCCGCAAGGCGGAACGCGAAGAACGCGGTTGGCACGGCCAGTGCGACGGCGGCAAGGCCGCCCAGCGGGATCGCGGCAATCGGGTCCATCCCCCACAGGATGACCGCGCCGAACATGGCATAGGCGCCGATACCCACGAACGCCTGCTGGCCCACCGACACAAGGCCGCCATACCCCGCCAGCAGGTTCCAGAACTGCGCCAGCACCAGCATGGTCAGGATGAAGAACAGGTCCTGCACCAGCCCGCGCCCCGCGAACGCGGGCAGGGCAATGGCCGCGGCCACCAACGCCACTGCCGCGATCCCGGCGATGCGTGACGCCCGCGTACGGGTTTCAACGTGCCAGCCCATCAGTCCACCGCCCGGGGGAAAAGCCCGCGCGGGCGGATCGCCAGCACGACCAGGAACGCGATGTGCCCGGCCAGGATCTGCCATTCGGGGTTGATGGCCGCGCCCAGCGTCTGCGCCACCCCGATGATGACGCCGCCAGCGAGCGTCCCCCACAGGGACCCCAGCCCGCCGATGATCACCGCCTCGAACGCGTAGATCAGCCGGGCCGGACCGATGGCCGGGTCGAAGTTCGCCCGCACGCCCAGATACAGCGCCGCGATGGTCGCCACGACCAGCGCCAGCCCCGTGGCCGTGGCGAAGACCCGCCCCGGGTCGATCCCCATCAGGCGTGCCGTCACCGGGTCGTCGCTCGTGGCCCTGAACGCGCGCCCCATGGCGGTGCGGTACAAAAGCCAGTTGAGCCCCACGATCACCGCGACGGCGGATGCAAAGGTCAGAAGCGGCATCAGACCGACCGTGACCGGCCCAAGGTCCACCGAGGCGGTCTCCAGCGCCCCCGCGCCGATGCGGCGGCTGTCCGCGCTGAACCCCTCCAGCAGCGCGTTCTGGATCACGATGGACAGGCCAAAGGTCACCAGCAAGGGCGGCAGGATGTCGTCGCCCAGCGTGCGCGACAGGACCACCCGTTGCAACCCCCAGCCGACCGCGAACATCACCGGCGCGGCCACCGCCGCCGCCACGAACGGGTGCAGCCCCAGCGCGCTGACAAGGATCAGGATCAGGTACGCCGCCATCACGATCAGATCGCCGTGCGCCAGGTTCACCAGCCGCATGATCCCGAACACAAGGCTCAGGCCCGCCGCGAACAGGGCGTACAGCCCCCCCAGCAGCACCCCCTGCACGACGGTATCGACCCAGATCATGCGTGCGCTCCTGCCCCGGCGGGCGATCCGAAATAGGCGGCATGGATCGCCTCGCGCGTCAGGTCGGCGGGGCGGCCGGTCAGGGTCACGCGGCCCTCGATCATGCAGTAGATCCGGTCGGCCACGCGCAGCGCCTGCCCGATATCCTGCTCCACCACGATCAGCGACGCGCCCGCTGCCTTGATGCGCGGGATCGCCCCGTAGATGTCGCGGATGACGACGGGGGCGAGGCCGAGGCTGACCTCGTCGCACAGCAGCACGTCGGGGTTCGACATCAGCGCGCGGCCGATGGCGACCATCTGCTGCTGCCCGCCGGACAGCGCGGTGCCGGGGCTGTTCCGGCGCTCCTTCAGGATCGGGAACAGGTCATAGACGGTGTCGAGCGTCCAAGGACCGGTTCCGCGGCGGGCCTGCGCGCCGATCCGCAGGTTCTCCTCGACCGTCA
>DBBA01000068.1 GCA_002291955.1 Rhodobacteraceae bacterium UBA996
AGGGCCGGCTCTCCTTGACGGGGGGCCGGCCCTGGTCTATTCTGGGGACACCATGCCCGCGCTGATCGACATCTACAACGTGGCGCTGCTCCGGGTCGGGGCTTCGCCGCTTGTCTCCATCCTCGACGAGGGCAAGACCCGGCGCGACTGTGATGCCTTCTACGCCATCCTGCGGCCCAGCCTCCTGCGCCGGTATCGCTGGCGGTTCGCCCGGCGGCGCGTCCGGCTGACCCCGCTCCAGGACCCGCCCGCGTTCGGCTGGGCCAAGGCGATGCGGCTCCCGGCGGACTGCAACACGGTCATCGCCGCGTCCCCGAACGAGGCCAGTGGGCGGGAACTTCTGACGGACGCCCCGACGACCTACCAGCTTGAGGGCGACGATCTCCTGACCGACCACAGCGTGATGTATGTCACCTATGTCGCCGACGTGACCGACCCCGCGCGGTTTGACCCGCTGTTCGTGGACACCTTGACCTTCATGCTGTCGGGCGACCTCGCGCACAGCGTGGCCAACGACAAGCAGGTGGCGTTCGCCTTCTACGACAAGGCCGCCGACGCGCTGCGCCGCGCTCGCATGGCGGGAGCCATCGAGCAGCCTGCCGAGGTCCCGGACACCTACGGATTGATAGACAGCCGGGGTCGCGACGGGCTACGATACCGCCCGAGCGCCTACTGACCGCAGGAGAGCCGCGATGCTGCGCCGCTGGTCGCCCATTCTTCTAGTTCTGCTTGCGCTGCCGGCGTGCGAGGCCGCCAAGCTGGCTGCCGACGTGCTGGTGCCGGACCCGCAGATCAAGGACGTGTGTGAACACGCCGAGGACGCGCGGCTTGCGCATGTGACTGCGCAGAACCGGCTGTTCGATCTTCGTCAGGAGGCGGCCGGGCTTTCGCCCGCGCGCCCCGCCGACGTGCCGCGCCTTCGCGAGATGGCGACGGAAGTCAATCTGGCGCTCGTGGATGAGCGTCAGGCCCACCAGACGCTGCTGACCCTTCAGCAGGCGTGCATCGCAACCGGGAGGCCGCTGTGACTGTCACCGAAGCCTACGACATCGCTCGCGAAGCCGTTCCGTTCCTTGCCAGCCTGCCGCTGGGTGCGGCGGCGGCTGTGGCAATCGTGCTGATCGCCGGAGCGGTGGCATACCGACTGCTGCGTCGCTGAGCCATGCCCCGCGCCGTCAAGTTCGCAACAGGCTGGCCGTCGGGCGAATGGACGCCCTATCTCAAGACGCGCTTCGACCTTCCGCAGCATCCTCGCAGCCTGCGGCGGTGCGTCAACTTCATTGTCACCCCGGAAGGACCGCTGGTGCGCCGGCCGCCCACTCGCTACCTCGGGGAGACGAAGTTCCCCACCGGCAATGTCGTGCTCCTGGAGTTCGTGCCGAGCACGTCGGTTTCGTTCGTCATCGAGGCGGGCAACGGCTACATGAGGTTCTGGACCCGCGACGGCTTGGTGCGCGACGCCTCGAACCAGGTCATTGAGCTGGTCTCGCCCTATACGGCTGCCCAGGTGCGGGACCTTGCCTACGCCCAGGATGCGGACGTGCTCTATCTGGTGCATCCCGACCACGTCCCCCACAAGCTCCGCAGGACGAGCACGGCCCCGACTTTCGAGCTTGCGCCGGTTGAGTTCGCGGACGGGCGCGCGCCTCTCGACACAATGAACACCTCCAGCACGACGATGACGGCGACGGGCACTTGGCCTAACCTCACTGTCGCGGCGTCGGCCAATGCGTTCATTGCGGCGGACGTGGGCCGCATCCTCTATCTCCGGGACCGGGCCACGAGGCGGGGCGTCTACCTGCGGATCGCCACAGTGGGCAGCCCGACCTCCGCGACGACGGTTGGCGTCTTCAGGACGGGCGACACGGCGGGGTTGCCAGGGGCCACTGCGCAGTGGGCGTTTGGCCTGTTTTCCGCGAACCGGGGCTGCCGCGCGCTGGCTTTCCACGAAGGTCGGCTGTGGTATGGCGGCTTCACGGCCGCGCCGGACGTTCTTGTCGGCAGTGTCAGCAACGCCTTCGACAACTTTGAGACTGTGAGCCCCGACCCCGCCGAGAACGACGCGGCCAACGCCGACAAGGCCATCACGCGCCGCGCGGGTTCGGGCACTGTCGAGGCCATCCAGTGGCTGCTGTCGGGTTCGGACGTTCTCATGATCGGGACGGCGGGGGCCGAGTTCGTGATCCGCCCCGGCGTCAGTGGGTTTCTTACCCCCACCGAGGCGGCGGTGCGTCGTGCTACCGGGCGAGGCTCTGAGCCTTCCGTCCGGGCGCTTCGCATCGACAGTCAGGCGTTCTTCGTCCAGCGCGGCGGCCAGCGGCTCCGTCAGGTCAAGTTCGACCTGGAGAGCGACGGCTTCGTCACCGAGGACGCCAGCCTGCTGTTCTCTCACATGACCCAGGCGGGCATCAGGCGCGTGGCCTACCAGCAGTCTCCGTGGTCGGTGCTGTGGATGACCGACAACCAGGATCGACTGGTTGGCGTGACCATCGAAGGGCAGCAGCAGGTCGTCGGGGCGCACCGGCACGCGCTTGGGGGCGGGTATGAAGGGCGTAATGCTCGCGTCCGTGACATCGCGTGCGTCCCGGACGTGGGCGTCCTTCGCGGACGGCCAGACCTGCTGTTCATGAGTGTTCAGCGCACCGTCAACGACAGGGTGGTTCGCACCATCGAGGTCCTGGAGGCTGTCCCAACTCTCACCAGTGACCGCGAGCCGCCCGAGCGGCTCATCTACGCCGCCGAGCGCACGGCCTACGTGGACAGCTATCAGAATTTGGGCCTGACGTGGACCATCATTGGTGGCGGCGATGAAGCGGGGGCGGTCAGGTTCGTGACCAGCGGCCCGCCGCCCCCCATCTCCAGCGTGGTGGTCCTGCGCGGGCTGGTCTGGCGCTCGGGTCAGACCATCATCAGCCGCACGGCAGCCGTCAGGACCCCGCTGGCCGTGAAGAACGTCGGGCCGGGTTGGTTCACCGTGTTCGCCCCAGGGGACCCGAGTGAGACGGAGCTTTCTCCCTCGGCGCTCGGGCTTCCGGCAGGGGCTCAGTTGGCCATCGAGGTGGACGAGCTCGACGCGCGTGCAGATCAAGTCACCACAGGCGTCTCCTTCCCGACGCTGGCCCCCGGGGACGGATACGTGGTGGTCGCGGACGGACGGGTCGAGACATCGGGCGCGCTGTCCGCCCCGGCGTCAATCGTCATTGGCGGGTTTCAGTATCGTTCTGAGTTCGAGACGAGCCTGTTGTTCCTTCAGGGCACGGTTCCGGTAGACGCTGGCGAGCCCAGCCGGCTGTCTCACCCGACCCTGTGGCTGTGGGGCGGCATCGACGCCTTCGTTCAGATCGGGTCCGCGTCGCCGCAGCGCGTTGTCACGGCCACGACGCAGGACATCATGGGGGCGCTGCCTCCGCCTGCGTTCACGCCCGTCGTCGTGGATGCGGACAGTGAGACGGAGCGCGGGGCGGCCATCGCAGTCTTCACGGACAGCCCCTACGTCTGTGACGTGCTCGGGCTGTCCTATGTCCTGCGGAGCAATCCTCGATGAAGTGGCGGCACGCCCGCCCGCTTGACGCCTACTTCATCCAACCCGTCGGGATGTTCAGGGGGATTGTCTGGCAGTTCCTGGCCGGGACCATGGCGGCCGACATGCCGCAGGCTCACGTTCTCGACACGCCGCGCGGCCCGGCAGTGCTGATCTGGACATACCTGGATGACGGCGGCCGCACGAAGGTCGGGGCGGTGGTCGGGCAGGCGGCTTGGCGCGCTCCGGTTCGCGTCGTGCGCGAAGTGCGGCAGTGGCTTGACGTTTTTGCCCCAGGGGCTTACGCTGATCCGGAGGACCCACACCCTTCGTTTGTCCGCACGTTGGAGGTGGTTGGGTTTCGGCGCGTCGGAGACACCTGGCAGTGGCGTTCCTAGCGGCCTTGGCCCCATCGTTCTTTGGCACGGCGGCAGCCGGTGCGTCGCTTGCGGCCCCGCTTGCGGCCGTCGGCTCCGCGACCACGCTTGGGCCGGCGGCTGTGGCCGCCGTGACGGCAACCCCCGCTGCGGCTGCGGGCTTCCT
>DBBA01000063.1 GCA_002291955.1 Rhodobacteraceae bacterium UBA996
TCGGCGTTCAGCGACCCTCGCTGCGCCACATGGTCACCAAGCGCCTGCCGCAGCGCCTCGTGCAGCAGGTGCGTGGCGGAGTGGTTGGCGCGGATCGCGGACCGGCGGTCGTGGTCCACGACCAGTTGCGCGCCCTGCCCCGGCCTGATGGTGCCTTCGGTGACTTCGGCGAGGTGCAGGAACAGCCCTTGCGCCTTCTTCGTGTCGGTCACGCGGGCGCGGCCGGTGGGGGTGGCGATCATGCCGGTATCGCCGACCTGCCCGCCGGATTCGCCATAGAACGGCGTCTGGTTCAGGACGACCTGCACCCGGGCGCCCACGGCGGCCTCGGCGACCGGCGCACCGTCCGCCACCACGGCCAGCACCTGCCCCTCGGCGGCTTCCAGGTCATAGCCCAGGAATTCCGTCGCCCCGTGCGCCTCGGCCAGGTCGAACCAGATCGCAGCGCCCGCGGTTTCGCCCGACCCGGCCCAGGCGGCCCGCGCGCGCGCCTTCTGCGCGGCCATCGCGGCCTCGAAGCCGCCCGCATCCACGCCCCGGCCCTGTTCCCGCAGCGCGTCCTGCGTCAGGTCGAGCGGGAAGCCGTAGGTATCATACAGCCGGAACGCGGCCTCGCCCGGCAGGTCGGCGCCCTCGGGCAGCTTCGCCACCTCGTCGTCCAGAAGCCGCAGCCCGCGGTCCAGCGTCTGGCGGAAGCGGGTTTCCTCCAGCCGCAACGTCTCCTCGATCAGCGCGCGGGCCTGGGTCAGTTCGGGGTAGGCCGTCCCCATCTGGCGCACGAGCGCCGGCACCAGCCGGTGCATCAGGGGATCCGCCGCGCCCAACTGGTGCGCGTGGCGCATGGCGCGGCGCATGATCCGGCGCAGGACATAACCCCGCCCCTCGTTCGACGGCATCACCCCGTCAGCGATCAGGAACGACGTGGACCGCAGGTGGTCGGCGATCACCCGGTGGTGGATGCGGCCCGGCCCATCGGGGTCGGCCCCGGTCGCGTGGGCCGATGCCTCGATCAGCGACCGCATCAGATCGGTGTCGTAGTTGTCATGCTTGCCCTGCAACAGCGCCCCGATCCGTTCCAGCCCCATGCCGGTGTCGATCGACTGCATGTCGAGCGGGTTCAGCGTGCCATCGGCAAACTGCTCGTTCTGCATGAAGACGTTGTTCCAGATCTCGATGAAGCGGTCCCCATCCTCTCCCGGCGACCCCGGGGGGCCACCGGGGATATGGTCGCCGTGGTCAAAGAAGATCTCGGTGCAGGGGCCGCAAGGGCCGGTCGGGCCCATGCGCCAGAAGTTGTCGTCGGACGCGATGCGGATGATCCGGTGATCGGGCAGCCCCGCGATCCGCTTCCAGTACCCTGCCGCCTCGTCATCGGTGTGATAGACGGTGACGCACAGCCGGTCGGCGGGAATGTCGAAGTCCTTCGTCAGCAACTCCCAGCTGAAGGCAATCGCCTGTTCCTTGAAGTAGTCGCCGAAGCTGAAGTTCCCCAGCATCTCGAAGAACGTATGGTGGCGCGCGGTGTAGCCCACGTTGTCGAGGTCATTGTGCTTGCCGCCCGCCCGCACGCATTTCTGCGCGGTCGTGGCGCGGACATAGTCGCGGCGTTCGACCCCCGTGAAGCAGTTCTTGAACTGCACCATGCCCGAGTTGGTGAACATCAGCGTGGGGTCGTTGCGCGGCACAAGGGCCGAGGACGGCACGATACGGTGCCCCTGGCGCGCGAAGAAATCGAGGAACGTGGCGCGGATGTCGTTCAGGCTGGGCATGGACGGGTTCCGTACAAGGGTCGGGGTGATGTAGCCCTACGGCTCGGGGCTGTCCACGGGGGGTGTCCGCGCGAAGGGGAGGCGCCCGGCCTGTGCGCCGGGCGAACAGGTGTGCGGCTTTTGTGCAACCCCCGGGCGACTTCTGCGCAGGTGCGGCGGTTTCGTCGTCACTCTGTCGTGGTGCGCGGTGCATCCTGTGGGTCCAGGACGAACAGGAGGATCACCCAATGATGCGGACAACCGCACTTTCGCTTATTGCCGTTGCCATGTTCACCCATCCGGCAGCAGCCCAGAACCGGATCGACGGGCAGTCACCAAACGCCCCGGCGCTGGCGGCCCCGGGGTCGCTGCCGGTCGGCGTGCGCACGCTGAACCTGGTAAACCAGAACCAGCTGAACGTGCTGGCCCTGCCCACGACGGGCGGCCTGCCCGCCGACCTGCCGCTCTATGACCGGCCGCTGAACGTCGAGGTCTGGTATCCTGCGCTCGCGGGCACAGGTGGCACCACCACGCTGACCGCGCAGCTGCGCGACGGCGTGACGAACGTGGCCCTCGAAGGCCAGGCCCGCCGCGATGCCACCGCCGACACCAGCGCCGGGGCCCTGCCGCTGATCATCCTCAGCCACGGCTTCCCCGGCAACCGGTACCTGATGAGCCATTTCGCCGAGAACATGGCGTCCAAGGGCTATGTCGTGGCGTCGATCGACCATTTCGAATCGACCTATGACAACAACGCGGGCCGCTTCGCCTCGACGCTCTACAACCGGCCCTTTGACCAGCTGTTCGTGCTGGACGAGATGGCGCGGCTGTCGGCGGACACGTCCTCGCCGCTCGCCGGGCTGGTCGATGCCGACAACACGGCGCTGCTGGGCTATTCCATGGGCGGCTACGGCGCGCTGATCACCGCGGGCGCGGGCGTGACCGATGCCTCGACGCGGTTCGGCTTCGCGCCCCGGCAAGAGGTCCTGTCGGTGCACGAGGCCGGAAGCGCCACGCACGAGGCCCTGCCCGACGAGCGCATCCGCACCGTCATCACCATCGGCCCATGGGGGCGGCAGTTCGGCTTCTTCGATCAGGCCGGTCTGGCAGGCATCGACATCCCGCTTCTGGTGATCGGCGGGTCGAACGATACGGTGTCGGGCTACGACACGGGCATCCGTCCGATCTGGCAGGAAGCGATCCATGCCGAACGCGCCCTGCTGACGTTCGAGGGCGGCAGCCACAACACGGTCGCGCCGATCCCTGCGCCGGTCGAAAGCTTCGCGGCGGGGGTCTCGGGCCACTACACCGACCCGGTCTGGGACACGGTGTTCATGAACAACGTCGGCCAGCACTTCCTGACCGCGTGGCTGGGGCACTACCTTCTGGGCGATCCCGCGGCCTCGTCGTTCCTGAACCTGCCGGTCGATGGGCGCGAAGGCTGGACGGGCTTTGCCGCGGGCACGGCAGCGGGCATCCGCTACGAGACGCTGGCCGCCGTGCCGCTGCCGGCGTCGGTCTGGATGCTGGGCTTTGCGGTCGGCGGTCTGGCGCTGATGCGCCGCCGGTCGCGGCGCAGGGACGTCTGAGGCGACCGGGCAGAGCGGCCGCACCTGCGCCGCTCTGCCCCCTTGCATGGGTCAACCACACCTCTGGTCAGACCCTCCCCGTCATCCTGTCACAAGTATCCTCGGGGGGCGCCTGTCACAGACAGGCGAAGGGGGGGCAGACAGCCCCCCCTCCACCGCAGACCCTGCACGGACCGTCCCGATCCCGGGAGCCCTCAGGCTTCCATCACGTCATCGTCGCTTTCGGGGCTCGCGCCGAAATCCAGCCCGTGGCTGGCGCGGATCTTGTCCTCGATCTCGAGCGCCAGCGCGGGGTTGTTCTTCAGGAAGGTCTTGGCGTTCTCGCG
>DBBA01000133.1:0-335 GCA_002291955.1 Rhodobacteraceae bacterium UBA996
CGCAGGCGATGCGGGTGGGCGATGGCTTTGCCAAGCTGATGATTGCGCGGGGCCGCGTGGTGGGGGCCACGGTGGTGGGCCCCCATGCGGGCAAGGTGCTGGCCCCGCTGGCGCTGGCGGTCGTTGCCCTTGGCCTGACCCGGCCCGCCCTGCGCCTGCCGGGCGGACGCCGCCTGCGCCCGCCGCCCCTGCGCGTGACGACCTCGGTCCTGGGCATCACCGTGCTCGACCTTGGCGCGGCGGGCGCCAGCCTGTGGCTTCTGATGCCCGCCGGGGCCGCCGACCCCGCCACCTTTGCCGCGGCGTTCCTGATCGCCTATGGCGCGGGCATCCTG
>DBBA01000133.1:666-3141 GCA_002291955.1 Rhodobacteraceae bacterium UBA996
CGCCTATGGCGCGGGCATCCTGTCGGGCATCCCCGGGGGCGCCGCGGCGTTCGACGTCACGCTGGTGGCGCTTCTGTCCGGGACCGCCCCGCCCGACCCGGGCCTTCTAGCAGCCCTCCTGGGCTGGCGGCTGATCTACCACGGCCTGCCCGGGGCGCTGTGCCTGATCCCGCTGGCCCGCGGTCCCGGGGCGCCGCAGGCCACCACCGGCCTCGTGCCCCTGGCACCTCCTCCGGCGGGAACGGCGCTGGACCGGCTCCTGCACGCCGCCCCCCGGGCCGAGGCGGGACTGGCCCGCCAGGGTGGCCTGTTCGCCCTGTCCGACCCCGGGACCACCCTGCCCCAGGCGCTGGCCCGCACCACGCCGAACTGCCTGGTCCAGATCAGCGACGCGCTGTCGGGCCCCGAGGACGCGGTGCCCGCCCGCCTGTCGCAGGCTGCCCGCGACGCCGGCCTGATCCCGGTCCTGTACAAGGCGGGCGATGCCACCGCCCGCGCCGCGCGCCTGCGCGGCTGGACGGCCCAGCCCCTGGCACTGGAAGCGTTCCTCGACCCCGCCACGTTCGACCCGCGGGCCGAGGGGCTGGGCCAGTTGCGCCGCAAGCTGCGCCACGCCGAAAAGGCGGGCGTGACGGTCGCGTCGGCGGACCCGGGCGCGCTGCCCCTGCCCGACCTGTCGGCGCTGGCCGCGGCCTGGGCGGCCCACCACGGGGGGGCCGAACGCGGCTTTTCCATGGGGCGCTTCGACCCCGCCTATGTCGCGCGCCAGCAGGTCTGGATCGCCCGCCGGGGCGACCGGCCGGTGGGCTTCGTCACCTTCCACGCTGGCGCGGCGGAACGCACGCTGGACCTGGTGCGCATCGCCCCCGACGCGCCCGACGGCACCGGCCATGCGCTGGTCGCGGCCGCGATCCGCAGCGCGGCCGCGGACGGCATCCCGCGCCTGTCGCTGGCGGGCCTGCCGCACCCGCGCCTGGCCGCCCGGCTGGAACGCCTGCGCCTGCCTGCGCCGGGCGCGGGACTTGCCCAGTTCAAGCGCGCCTTTGCCCCCGACTGGGAAACGCTCTGGATCGCCGCCCCCGGCTGGCCCGCGCTGGCGCTGGCCGCGGCCGAGATCGCCCGCGCGGTCCACAACCCGGACCCGCTGCCCGTCTTGCTGCGCAACGCGCCCGCAGCATCGCCCGACGCACGAGCGCATCCGGCGGACGCCGTCCGTCCCGACACGCCCGACGCCGCGCACACCCCCCGGGCCGCCTGACCGCCGCCGTTTCGGTTTGCGCGCGCCCCCGCCCCGTGGCACAAGGCCGACCGCGTGCCAGAACGGCACGCCCGAACCCGTGGTGCCCGATGTTCCCTGACGCCCTTTCCCGCCTCCTCGCCGACCGCGACTGGCTTCTTGCCGACGGCGCGACCGGCACCACGCTGTTCAACATGGGCCTCATGTCGGGCGACGCGCCGGAACTGTGGAACGAGACCGAGCCGGACAAGATCCGCACCCTCTATCGCGGCGCCGTCGATGCCGGGTCCGACCTGTTCCTGACCAACAGCTTCGGGGGCAACGCCAGCCGCCTGCGCCTGCACGGGGCCGAGGGGCGCGTGCACGCCCTGAACCGGATCGCCGCAAGCCTCGGCCGCGAGATCGCCGATGCCGCCGGCCGCCCGGTGGTGGTGGCAGGCTCGATGGGCCCGACGGGCGAGATCATGGAGCCGATGGGCAGCCTGACCCATGCGGCCGCCGTCGAGATGTTCCACGAACAGGCCGAGGGCCTGAAGGACGGCGGCGCCGACGTGCTGTGGGTGGAAACCATCAGCGCGCCGGAGGAATTCATGGCCGCGGCCGAAGGCGCGCGACTGGCGGGCATGCCCTGGGTCGGCACCATGAGCTTCGACACCGCGGGCCGCACCATGATGGGCGTGACCTCGGCCGACATGGTGGCACTGGTGGACCGGCTGGCGCACCGCCCGCTGGCCTTTGGCGCGAACTGCGGCGTGGGCGCGTCGGACCTCTTGCGCACGATCCTGGGGTTCTCGGCGCAGGGGCCGGAACTGCCGGTGGTGGCCAAGGGCAACGCGGGCATCCCGAAATACCACGACGGTCACATCCACTATGACGGCACGCCCGACCTGATGGCGCAGTACGCCGTCCTCGCGCGCGACGCGGGCGCGCGGATCATCGGCGGCTGCTGCGGCACGACGCCCGCGCATCTGGCGGCCATGCGCGCCGCACTGGAAGCCACGCCCCCCGGTCCGCGCCCGAGCCTTGACGACATCACCGGCGCATTGGGCGGGCTGTCCTCGGCGTCCGACGGGACGGATGGCAACGCCGCCACCCGCACGCGCACGCGCCGCCGGGGATAAGCCGCCTCAGGGCTTGCGCGCCACGAAATCCACCAGCGCCGACCGGCCGACATGGGCGTCGCCCTCGGCCAGGTCGGCATCGTGGTCGTTCGCCACCAGCACGTCCCAGCCCGGGAA
>DBBA01000108.1 GCA_002291955.1 Rhodobacteraceae bacterium UBA996
GTCCATCTGGGCCGTGGCGCGCGACGGGTCGTAGCTGCGGCCGGGGACATGGCCGACCGTCAGGCTCCGGTCCAGGATGATCTCGCGGCCCAGCGCCAGCGCCACGCTGTTGGCGAACTTGTCGATCCCCCAGCCCAGGTTGTTCGCCGCAAGGTCAAGCTCGCGCAGCCGCAGGATGATGTCGCGGTGCAGCGCCAGCACGATGCCGTCGGTCTGGCAGGCGTGCTCGTAGCGCGGGTCGGACGTGGTCGCCACGGTCAGGCACCGCGCGTGGTAGAACGACGTGTCGATGACCGGCGTCCAGACACCCAGCGCCGGCCGCACCGCCGCGCAGTCCCTCAGGGCGCGGATGACGCCGGGCCAGTCCTTGGCGGTCGCATCGGCCTGGATCAGGACCAGGAACTCCTCGGCCCCGTGCCGGGCCATGCCCGCGGCCAGCTTCGGGCCGAAGAACAGCGCGTTGTCGACCTGCACCCAGTCCCCGGCGCCGCTCTCGGGGGCGCCGGTCGGGTTGCTGTAGATCACCGTGATCCGGTCGGCATGGCCCGCCAGCCCGGACGCGATGTGCTGCGCCCTGGCGCCATGTCCGGTCCAGCTGATGACGACGGCGTGGACAGCGTGGCCTGTTCCGATCATCTCGGCGCCTCCAGCGCCCGGGGGGCGTCGGGCACAGGGCCCCGCGGGATCGGACTGGCAGGGGCAGAGGGGCTCGAACCCCCGACCTACGGTTTTGGAGACCGTCGCTCTACCAACTGAGCTATACCCCTGCGGCCGCAGACGCGATACCGCCCGGCCCGCGGGGAATCAAGCGGGCTTTTCCGGCGGCGGCGACTGGGGCAGGGTCGCGGCCATGTCCGCGCCCGAAAACGTGACCGCCGACCCCTTCGCTGCCGATCCGCCGCCCTGGCGCGCGATCCGGCTCGGGCGGATGCGGGCGGCGGCGCGGGTGCCCACGATGCTGTCGCCCGCGGAACGCCAGTTCTACCTGTGGCTCGGGCGCGACGGCGCGGCGGGGCGGGGCGCGATCGTCGACCTCGGCTGCTTCCTCGGCGGGTCCACCGCGCACCTGGCCGAGGGCAACCGCCGCGCCGCGCGCCCCGTCGCGATCCACGCCTACGACCGCTTCCGCGTGGCGCCCGGCATGAAGCAGCGGCTCCTGTACGACCGCGGCATCGCGCCCTTCGCAGGGCAGGACGTGCTGCCGCTGGCCACCGCGTTCCTCGCCCCCTGGGCCGACCGCATCACGCTGCACCGCGGCCTGATCCAGCGCCAGACCTGGACCGGCGGGCCCATCGCGGTGCTCGTCGTGGACGCCGCCAAGACCGCCCCCGTCGCCGACGCCATCGCGCGCGTCTTCTTCCCCTCGGTCCTCCCCGGCGGGCTGATCGTGCACCAGGACGCGCTGCACGCCCCCCAGCCCTGGGTGCTGGCCCAGATGGGCACCCTGGAGCCCTGGTGCCGCCCGGTCGCCCATGCCGCGCCCACTACGCTGGTCTGGCAGGTCACCCGCCCGATGGACGCGCCCGCGCTGCACGCAGCCGCCACCGCCCGGCTGTCCGACACCGCGCTGTCCGCCGCCATCGCCGCGCAGCGCCCGGCGCTGGCCCGCTTCGGCGCCGACCGTGCCCTCGACCGGATGCTGGCGACCCTCGCCGCCCACCCCGGCGCCCGCGCGGCCCGCGACCTGAAGCCCCTCCGGCCAGCTCCGCCCCCGGGTCCGCTGACGGGGGCCACCCCCCCGGGGTATCCGGACAAGAATAAGGGACCCGCGCGGGCCGCCGCCCCAGGTGTCGCCACGCCCCCCGTCGGGGCGATCCAGCCCGCCCCCCCGGTCAACCACCTTGCCGCGCGCCTGCGGCCGGTGCCACATGGAGGCAACCGCAAGGATCCGCCCATGCCCCGCCTCACCCGCCTCGCCTGGCCCGATCACGGGCGCCCCGCGCTACCGCCGACGCTCACCGCCGCCGAACTCCACGCGCGCCTGACCGCCACCCGCGCGGCCGCCGCCGCCCGCGACCTCGATGCGCTGGCCGTCTACGGCGACCGGGAACATGCGGCGAACCTGCACTGGCTGACCGGCTTCGATCCAAGGTTCGAGGAAGCCGTGCTGGCCCTCACCCCCGGCACCGCCACGCTCCTCGTGGGCAACGAATGCCTGCCCTATGCCGCCGTCAGCCCGCTGGTGGCCGACGGCACCATCACCGTCCTGCACTGCCCGTCCCTGTCCCTCATCTCGCAGCCCCGTGGTGGCCTGACCATCGCGGCAGCCCTCGCCACCGCGATCCCCGCGGGCGCGCGGACGGGCGCCGCCGGGTGGAAATACTTCGAGACCGGAGAGGTCGCCGATCCCGCCACCACCCTCGACTGGCCCGCCTTCCTCGCCGACCCGCTGCGCGACCGGGCGGGCAGCGTGGTCAACGCCACCGACCTGTTCATGCACCCCGGCCACGGCCTGCGCGCCCGGGTGGACGCGGCCGAGATCGCGCGGCTGGAATTCGCCAACGCGATGGCCGTGCGTGCGGTGAAGCGCCTCGTCGCGGCGCTGGCCGAAGGCGCCACCGACTTCGACATCGTCGAGGCCGCCGGAATCGGTGGCCTTCCCCTCGGCTGCCACGCGACCCTTGCCTGCGGCGACCGCGCATCTCAGGGCATGTCGTCCCCCACCGGCCAGACCCTGCGGCTGGGCTCGCCCCTGTCGTTCAACGTCTGCCACTGGGGCGCGAACATCTGCCGCGCGGGCTGGATCGCGCGGCGGGCGGCCGACCTGCCCCCGGCGGCCCAGGGCACGCTCGACGCCTTCGTGTTTCCCTATGTGCAGGCCATGTCGGACTGGTGCGCCCTGATGCGCCCCGGCGTCACTGGCGATGCCGTGGCGCAGGCGATGGCCCGGGCGCTGCCCGCCGACCCCTTCGGCGTGACGCTGAACCCCGGCCACCTCATTGGCACGGACGAATGGATGTCTTCGCCCATCTTCCCCGGGTCCGACATTCCGCTTGCCAGCGGCATGGCCATGCAGATGGACGTGATCCCCGGCCACCCGGTGCATGCCTCCACCCGGATGGAGGACGGCTATGTGATCGCCGACGCGGGCCTGCGCGCCGACCTCGCCACCCGCTTCCCGGCCGTCGCCGCCCGCTGCACCGCCCGCGCCGCCTTCATGCGTGACGTGATCGGGATGGACGTGCCCGACACCCTGCTGCCGCTCGCCGACACCTGCGGGATCGTCGCGCCGTGGCTGCTGGACGCCGGGCTGGTGGTGACGCTGCGGTAGGGGCAGGCAAAGTCAGAACTCAACGGTTCGCCGCCAGCAAACACCAGTCGATGTCCTCCCAACCCTCTTGCCATGCCTCGGCCATGCCCCGTTCTGTCATCTCGTCGCCAAAGTACATCCAACGATCAGACCTCCAACGGCGTATCTCGGCCACGGCACGCCCAAATGAGTCGAGCTCCACGTTCTCGATCCGCACTGTTGTACCGGGTGCATAGAGGCGTTCTGCCTGCGCCTTGGCTTCCTCGGCCCATGCAAGCTCTTCAGAACAGTTCGCGCCGCGAAGCTCTGGCGCATCAATGTTCCGTGCGCGGACTGCATAGATCGCCTCAAGGCCTGGCCACAAATCAACACGAACCACCATGGTATCGCCGTCGATAATGCGCTCCACCGTTCCGTAGTACTCGGAGTATGGCGAGGGTATCTCTTGTGATGAAGCCGCCGCCGCCGCCACAGAAAGCACGAAAGACAAACCAATGGTTCGACAGGCTGCCATTGGCCCAACCCCTAAGTTTTCAAGAGCACCGGGCCCGATATCCTAGCACACTATCAATTCCCGTCACAGGCACTTCTACAATTGCCCTTCTGGAACCAAGCCGGCCACCCCCAGGAGACACCTTATGACCACCCCCGACTTCACCTTCTCCGGCGCGGACCACGGCCGGGCCGACCGCACGGCGACGGGCTGGACCGTCACCGCCGGTCCGATGACCGACCTGTTCACGCCCCCCGACGGCGGGGCGCCGGTGGACCGGCTGCCGCGGCTGACGTGGCACTCCGGTCCCCTGTCGCGCGCGGCGCCCGTGGCCCTGTCGGCGCGGGTGCGGCCGCAGCTTGGCGCGACGTTCGATGCCGGGACACTGCTGGTCGCCACGGCGGCGGGCGACTGGGGCAAGCTCGCCTTCGAACGCTCGCCGCAGGGGCTTGGCACCCTCGTCAGCGTGGTGAAGCGCGGCACGTCCGACGACAGCAACGGCCGGGCGGTCGCGGGCAAGGCCGTGTTCCTGCGGATCTACTGTGACGGGCGGGTCGTGGCCTTCCACGCGTCCGACGACGGAACGGTGTGGGAGATGATCCGCCTTTTTGCCCTGCCCGGGGTGGCCGACGGGGTGGCGCTGTCCCTGTCGGCGCAGTCCCCCACCGGGCCGGGCTGCACCGCGGATTTCGACCGCGTGACGCTATCCCGCACCCCGTTGCGCGACCTGCGTGATGGGTCGTGACGGGCAGGTTACCTGTCGTCAGGACAGGTAAACCAAAGCTGAACGTTCACACCTATATTCTTTGAAGATCAATGACTTGACCGTTTGTGCACATGTGCACAAACCACCCCGGAACGCAAAAGGGGCGCCCTGCGGCGCCCCTTCCGGCCGATCCCCCCGCCCGACCGGCTTACTT
>DBBA01000079.1 GCA_002291955.1 Rhodobacteraceae bacterium UBA996
CCGATCGCGCGGAACGCCAGTTCCCGCTGGAAGGCACGACTGCGCACGGTCGCGGGCGTGGCGAACAGCGCCACATGCTTCACCGCCACCTCGCGCGGGGGGGAATTGTCGCCCCAGGAGCGTTCGGTCAGCGCCTCGATCAGGGGCACGAACACGCCCAGCACGCGCTTGTCGCGCGGCACCCAGGATTCCTGCATCCGGCGCAGCGCGGCGGCAGAGGCCGTGTTGCAGGCCAGGATGACCAGATCGCAGCCTGCGTCCCACAGCCGTTCCACGCCCCGGGTCGTCAGGTTGTAGATGTCGTCGGCATCGCGCACGCCATAGGGCGCATGGGCATTGTCGCCGTAGTAGACGATGGGCATGTCGGGCATCCGGCGCGACACGGCATCCAGCACCGTCAGCCCGCCCAGCCCCGAATCGAACATGCCGACCGCCATGACCGCCCCCTTTCGCCGCCGCGTCAGTAGCGCGACGATCCCGCGACCCGGTGCTTGTCCTCGAACTCGTAGCCGTAGCCGAGCGATTTCAGCGGTCGCGGCGACAAGGCATAGGTCCTCAGCCGCAGGAAATCCATCATCTGCTTCTGGTCGGTCAGGTAGGGGGCGAGCTCCTCGCGCCCGATGGGCGTGCCCACGACGATCCGCACGGGCTCATCCACGCGCGACTTGAACTCCTTGATCAGAAGCGCCAGCCGCAGGGTGGAATGCAGGTGACTGGCGAGCTGGAACATCCGGCTGTTGTGGCCATCGAAGAACAGCGGTACCACGGTCGCCTGTGATCGCGCGATCATCTTGGCGGTGAAGCCGCGCCAGCCCGGGTCCATCGGATAGCCGAAGGGCCGCGGCGCGGTGGACACCGTGCCGCCCGGGAAGATGCCGATGGCCCCGCCCTGCGCCAGATAGGCCAGCGCCAGCTTGCGGGTTTCGAGGTTGGTCGCCAGGGCTTCCTTCGTCTCGTCGAAGGACACGGGCAGGATCACGCGGTTCAGGTCCTCGGCCTTGCGGAAGACGTGGTTCGCCAGGATCCGGAAATCGCCGCGCGTCACGGCCAGGATATGCCCCATCATCAGCCCGTCGAGGATGCCGTAGGGGTGGTTCGCGATGACGACCAGAGGCCCGTCGCGCGGGATCAGGTCCAGGCTGCCGCCCATCACTTCCAGCGACAGGCCGTAGCGTTCGACCATCACCTCCCAGAAGCTGCGGCCGCGGGCGACCTCGTGCTCGTAGCCCTCGGCGCGGCGGATCAGGCCCATGCGGCCGGTGACGTTTTCCAGGACGCGGATCAGGGTGCGGCCGCCGCGGGTCTGCGCGGAACTCGCGTAGCTGATCTCGCGGGCCACCTGATGTGGTGAAGGCATGTCGGTGTCGGTCCTCCCCGGCCCCCGCCCGCCGGTCAGGCGCGAATACCGCAATCCTGCGATTCTGACCAGCAGCCGTGACGGTTTCGTGACGGCGATCCGGCAGCTATTCTGCGGCCCGGGCAAGCGGTGCGGGGTCGGCGGCCAGCGCCGCCAGAAGCTCGGCCCGGCGCGCGGCGGCACGGGTGACTGCGGCCGCCTTGACCGGACCGAAGCCGCGCACCGACAGGGGCAGTTCGGCCAGCGCCACGGCGGCATCCATCGTGGCGGGGCGGGCCGTGGCCAGCAGGTGCGCCACGTCGGCCTCGTAGGCGCGGATCGCGGCACGCTCGGCCCGGCGTTCGCGCGCGCAGCCGAAGGGATCGAACGGCGTGCCGCGCAGGCGCTTCATCGGGGCCAGCACGCGAAAGGCCCGCTCGATCCACGGACCGAAGGCACGTTTCGCCGGGCGCCCGTCCGGGCCGGGGCGCGACAGGCCCGGCGGCGCAAGGTGATACGTCACGCGAAGATCGCCGTCGAAGGCATTGGCGAGCTTCGATCTTGTCTCCAGATGCAGCCGCGCGACCTCGTATTCGTCCTTGCAGGCGAGCACCTTGTGGTAGCCCCGGGCAATGGCCAGTCGCAGGCGCGGGTCGTCCGCCTGGTCCCACAGGCGCCGCCAGCGCCGGGCCAGCCGGGGCGACTGGTAAGCCACCAGATGCGCCTCCAGCGCCGCAAGGATGGTCTCGGGCGTGTCCTCGGGGACCTCGGCCGCGCCCATCGCGGCGGCCTGCATCGGATGCACCACCGCCCAGCGGCCAAGGTCAAAGGCCGCAAGGTTGGCCTTGACCGCCTGTCCGTTGAGCGTGACCGCCCGCGCGATGGCGTCCTGCGACAGGGGGATCAGGCCGCGCTGCCAGGCCGCGCCGAGCACGACCATGTTGGAATAGATCGCATCCCCCAGCGCAACCTCGGCCAGCCGGGTCGCGTCGAACAGATGCGCGGCCTGCCCCAGCCGCCCGGTGATGGCGCGCGTCATCCCCGCGCCCGGCAGGCGGAAATCGGCATCGCGGGTAATGGCGCCCGTCATCACCTGATGGCTGTTGACCACACCCGCGGTGCGGCCCGGCGCGGTCAGGGCCAGCGTCTTGGCGCCTGCGCTGACCACCAGATCGCCGCCGATCAGCGCGTCGGCCTCACCGGCGGC
>DBBA01000361.1:0-3760 GCA_002291955.1 Rhodobacteraceae bacterium UBA996
CATTTGTCAACATGACCTAGCTGACGAGAACTCAGTGCCAACGGACGATCATGGTCGAAGACTTGTTCTGCGCCGGTTGTGATGTAGGAGTAAGCATACTTTGACACGTAGGTAGAGCGTTTGCGTCGCCCGTCTTGATCAAGTATAAGCGATGCCTGGTATTCATGATTTCCAGTGCGTTGACCTACACTAAGCGTGAGGGAGATGAGTGAGTGGCGCTCCGCATCGTTAGTCAGTAAAGCAGCAATTGCATCTGCTAGGGATGGCGCCTCATTTGGCGATTGTGAGACGCCGACGACGGGTCGAAGATCACTCATGATCAAAGCAACATGTCCTGCCCAACCGTAACTTGTGGGAACAAATCCCAACACGGCCCGTGCAATTTCAATGTTTGTCAGGCGTTTCGCCGCATTCTCTCGTCCGCGTGGCAGCTGGCCATAGCTACGAAGGCTTTCGAATCGCTTTAGCGTTTCGTCATAAGAGTGCCCCTCCGAAAGCTCTTGGTGGAGGAGAAGCGACAAGTTCTTGGCGTACATGTAGGTTCTCTATGCTGGCGAATGCCCGAGCATTGCGTATCGCAGTTTCTGGGCTGCGAAAATCCATGCAGGCGCTGCTCCAGAGATTGAGTGGTCTTCAGTTTCGGGTGAGCGAAGCTATTTTTCGCGCTGCCCCTCATCCCACGCCTTCAGCCACCGTTTCGGCGCGGCCTCTCGCCACGCGCGCGTAAGTCTTGCGCGCATCCAGTCGGGGTCGATCCGGCCTGCGGCGACCAGCACATACGGATGCGCCGCGTAGTGGGGGTGGAGGACGAAGGTCTTTGGGTCGGCGGCCATGAGGGCTTCGCGTTCCTCGAACCCGCATTTCACCACGGCGGCGTCCACGTAAGGCGACCACCAGGCCCACATCATGCCGTGGGCTTTCAGGCAGGGGTTGCCCCAGGGGGTGTCCTCGGTCACTTGCGGCAGGTCGAGGGACAGGGCGAGGGCGCGGAGTTCCTCCCATGTGCGGATGGGTGCCATCAGTGGGCTGCGGCCCATGTCGCCCCGTGGCCGGCCTCGACCGTCAGGGGCACGGTCAGGTGGACCGCCGGGTGGGCAGCGCCTTCCATGACTTCCTTGACGCGCGCGATCAGGGGATCGACGGCGGCCTCGTCGACCTCGAACAGCAGTTCGTCGTGGACCTGCAGCAGCATGGTGGCGGGGAGGTCGCGGACTGCGCGGTCCATCCGGATCATGGCGCGGCGGATGACGTCGGCGGCGGTGCCCTGGATCGGGGCGTTGATCGCGGCGCGGCGGGCGAAGCCGGCGGTGGGCCCTTTCGCGTTGATCTCGGGCGTGTGGATCTTGCGCCCGAAGAGGGTTTCGACCCAGCCGGTGCGTTTGGCGTAGTCCACCGTTGCGTCCATGTAGGCGCGGATACCGGGGAAACGCTCGAAATAACGGTCGATGAAGCCCTGCGCCTGGTCGCGGGGGATGCGCAGGTTGCGGGCGAGGCCGAAGCCCGAGATGCCGTAGATGACGCCGAAGTTGATCGCCTTGGCCTGGCGGCGGATGTCGGGGGTCATCTGGTCGAGGGGGACGTTGAACATCTCGGACGCGGTGGCGGCGTGGATGTCCTGCCCGGCGGCGAAGGCGGCCTTGAGTGCGTCGATCCCGGCGACGTGGGCGAGGATGCGCAGTTCGATCTGGGAGTAGTCGAGGGAGACCAGCACGCGGCCCTTCGGCGCCACGAAGGCCTCGCGGATGCGGCGGCCTTCTTCGGTCCGGACGGGGATGTTCTGGAGGTTGGGGTCGGTGGAGGAGAGGCGGCCGGTGGCCGCACCCGACTGGACGTAACTGGTGTGGACGCGGCCGGTGTCCGGGTCGATCGCCTGTTGCAGGGCGTCGGTGTAGGTGGATTTCAGTTTCTGGAGTTGGCGGTAGTCGAGGATGCGGCCGGGAAGCGCGTGTTCGGTGGCGAGGTCTTCGAGGACGTCGGCCGTGGTGGACCACTGGCCGGTCTTGGTCTTGGTGCCGCCCGGCAGTTCCATGCGGCCGAACAGGATCTCGCCGACCTGGGCGGCGGACTGGACGTTGAAGGGGCCGCCCGCGAGGTCGTGGATCTCGGATTCCAGCCCCGCCATCTTTTGGGCAAAGGCGTTGGACATGCGGGACAGCGTGTCGCGGTCCACCAGGATGCCGGTGCGTTCCATGGCGGCGAGGACGGGGACGAGGGGGCGTTCCAGCGTTTCGTAGACGGTCGTCACGCGGGCTGCGGGGAGGTCGGGCTTGAATCGCTGCCAGAGGCGGAGGGTGATGTCGGCGTCCTCGGCGGCATACCGGGTGGCGGTGTCGATGGGGACGCGGTCGAAGGTGGTGGCGGATTTGCCCGACCCGATCAGGTCCTTGATGGGGATCGGGCGGTGGCCGAGGTAGCGGTCCGACAGTTCGTCCATGCCGTGGCCGTGGAGGCCGGAGTGCAGCGCGTAGGACATGAGCATGGTGTCGTCGAAGGGGGTGATGGGGACGCCGTGGTGGGCGAGGACCTTGGCGTCGTATTTCAGGTTCTGGCCGATCTTCAGGATCGCGGGGTCGGAGAGGACGGGTTTGAGGGCGGACAGGACGTCCGACAGGGGCAGTTGGCCTGCGGCGAGCGCGTCGGAGCCGAAGAGGTCGCCGGTGTCGCCCGCCTTGTGGCCCAGGGGGATGTAGCAGGCGGTGCCTGCGTCCACGGCCAGCGAGATGCCGACGAGGTCGGCCTGCATCTCGTTGAGGGAGGTCGTTTCCGTGTCCACGGCGACGTGGCCGACGGCGTGGATGCGGGCGATCCAGCGGGCGAGCGCGTCCATGGTGGTGACGGTTTCGTAGGCCGCGTGGTCGAAGGGGATCGCGGGGGTTTCCGCAGGCGCGGCCGGGGCCGGTGCGGCCTCGGGCATCGCGGGCGGGTCCACCTTCAGCCGGTCGGCAACGCGGCGCGACAGGGTGCGGAACTCCATCTCGGTCAGGAAGGACAATAGCCGCGCGGGGTCGGGGTCCTGCACCTCGAGCGCATCCAGCGTCACGGGCAGCGCCACGTCGTCCTTGAGCGTCACAAGCTGGCGCGAGATGCGGATGAGGTCGGCGTTCATCACCAGCGCCTCGCGCCGCTTGGGCTGCTTGATCTCGCCCGCGCGGGCCAGGAGCGTGTCGAGGTCGCCATACTCGCCGATCAGCTGGGCGGCGGTCTTGATGCCGATGCCCGGCGCGCCGGGGACGTTGTCCACGCTGTCGCCCGCCAGCGACTGCACGTCGATCACCCGTTCGGGGGGCACGCCGAACTTCTCGATCACGTCGTCGCGGTCGAGCGTGCGGTCCTTCATCGGGTCGCGCATGCGGATGCCGGGGCGGATCAGCTGCATCAGGTCCTTGTCAGAGGAGATGATGGTGACGCGGCCCCCGGCGTCCACCGCCTGCCGCGACAGGGTGGCGATGATGTCGTCGGCTTCCACCCCGTCCTGTTCCAGGCAGGCCACGTTGAAGGCCCGCGTGGCGTCGCGCGTCAGGGGGAATTGCGGGCGCAGATCCTCGGGCGGTTCGGGGCGCTGGGCCTTGTAGAGGGGGTAGATCGCGTTGCGGAAGGTGGTGGCGGAGTAGTCGAACACCACGGCGATGTGGGTCGGCGCTTCCGCCCCGTTCGCCCGCGTCAGCTCGTTCCACAGGATGTTGCAGAAGCCCGCGACGGCGCCCACGGGCAGGCCGTCGGATTTCCGCGTGAGCGGCGGCAGCGCGTGGTAGGCGCGGAA
>DBBA01000361.1:4082-4225 GCA_002291955.1 Rhodobacteraceae bacterium UBA996
GCAGCGCGTGGTAGGCGCGGAAGATGTAGGCCGACCCGTCGATCAGGTGCAGGTGGCAGCCGGTGCCGAAAGTCATCGCCGTCGCTCCCGTTCGTGTCCCCGTCAGGGATGGCACAGGGCGGGGCGGGATGCGAGGGGGGCGG
>DBBA01000061.1 GCA_002291955.1 Rhodobacteraceae bacterium UBA996
GTATTTGGGCAAGGATGAAGGAGGACAGGCGTCAGTCGCGCCAGCCCATCGCCCGGTAGGCGAGGGCCGCCACCACGGCGAACAGGACGTGGCCGACAAGCGCCACCCAGGTGATGCCGGTGAAGCCCAGGAAGGCCGGGTTGCCCGCGATCAGATGCGCCATGATGTAGAGCGCGAAGATCCACAGCACGACGCCATAGGCGAGCATCCCCGCCCACCAGGGGAACGCGGGCAGGATGCGGCGGCGCAGCGGTTCGGCGACCAGGATCCAGCCCAGGGGATAGGCGACCATCCCGGCGAAGTAGTGCAGGAACTGCGCGGCGGGCTCCCACGGGCTGCCTGTGAGCACCTGGATCACCTGGTTGGCAAGCGGCACCGGGGCGAGGTTGGCGAAGCCGAGGCCCGGGCTGATGGACTGGCCGAAGAAGTCGAAGGCGACGGTGGCGAGTGCCCCGGCGATGGCGGTGGCGGTGATCAGGTTCGGGCGGGCGGTGTCGGACAGGGGCAGGGTGGTCATGGCGGGCATCCATCGGGCGTGTTGCGATGGGCGCAGGAATACGCCTCGCCCCGCCGTCGGGCGACGGGAAACGGTCGCAGCCACGCGGACGTGACGCAGGCACGTCGCGACGGGGCTTCGGACCGGGAAACTGAAACACTTGCCTTCGGGCAGGTTCACGGATTGAAACATGGCGCGGGCCACGGACGGTGCGCGGCCTATCAGGAAAGGGCAGGGGCAAGTGTCGGCACTCAACATCCGGAAGGGCGCGTCGAGCCATTCCGCCTATGACCTGCGCGACCCGAACTCGGACCGGGTCGAGCGGCACACGCTGGCGGTCCTCGTGGACAACGAGCCGGGCGTGCTGGCGCGCGTCATCGGCCTGTTCTCGGGCCGGGGCTACAACATCGAGAGCCTGACCGTGGCGGAAACCGATCACACCGGGCACCGGTCGCGGATCACGGTCGTGACCACCGGCACGCCTGCCGTGATCGAGCAGATCAAGGCGCAGCTTGGCCGTCTGGTGCCGGTGCACGAGGTGCATGACCTGACCGTGGAAGGGGCCGCGGTGGAACGGGAACTCGGCCTGTTCCGCGTGGCGGGCACCGGCGACAAGCGGGTCGAGGCGCTGCGGCTGGCCGACATCTTCCGCGCCAAGGTGGTGGACACCACGCTGGACAGCTTCGTGTTCGAGATCACCGGCGCGCCCGCCAAGATCGACGCCTTTGCCGACCTGATGCGCCCCCTGGGTCTGATCGAGGTGGCGCGCACCGGCGTCGCGGCGCTGGCGCGCGGCAACCCCTGACGAAGGGCCGTCAGCCCGCCCCCCGTCAGCTTGCCCCCGTCAGCCCGTCCTGTCAGCCTGCGGCCAGCGCGGCGACATAGCCGCCGTACAGCAGCAGCATCGCGATCCCGGCGGCACGGCCGATCCCGTGCCGCCAGGCGATCAGCGCCGCCAGGCCCAGCGACACGGCGATCATAACCGGCACGTCGATCGACAGGAACCGCGCCTCGACCGGGATCGGCGCGATCAGCGCGGTCAGGCCCAGGATCGACAGCACGTTGAAGATGTTCGACCCGATCACGTTGCCCAGCGCGATCTCGCGCTGGCCCTTGAGCGCGGCGATCACGCTGGTGGCGAGTTCCGGCAGGCTGGTGCCGACGGCAACGATGGTCAGCCCGATCACGGCTTCCGAGATGCCGACGGCGCGCGCGATCTCGGTGGCCGAATCCACCAGAAGCCGCGCGCCGAGGACCAGCGCCACCAGCCCGATCAGGATCAGCCCCGCGGCCTTCCACAGGGCCATGGGCGGATGCTCGGCCGCGGGTTCGTTGCCCGCCTGGCGCAAGCAGATGATGATGTAGGCCAGGATGCCCGCGAACAGGATCGCGCCCTCGATCCGGCCGACCATGCCGTCCCAGAACATCGGCACCAGAACGAAGGCCGCGCCCAGCATCCAGAGAAGGTCGCGCCGGACCCCGGCGAACTGCGCCACGATCGGCCCGATGGCCGCCGAAAGGCCCAGGATCAAGAGGATGTTGGCGGTGTTCGATCCCACCACGTTGCCGATGGCGATGCCCGGCTGCCCGCCCAACGCTGCCTGCACCGACACCATCAGCTCGGGCGCCGAGGTGCCGAAGCCCACAATGGTCAGCCCGATGACCAGCGGCGAGATGCGGAACCGCTCGGCCAGCGCCACCGCGCCGCGCACCAGCGCATCGCCCCCGGCGACCAGAAGCACAAGGCCCGCAACGAACAGGACATAGACCAGCACACGACACTCCCGGCGGCTTGGGCGACCGCCGCGGCCGCGTTTTCCAAAGGTAGCCGCGAGATAGGCACCCCCGGTCGGCGTTCAACCCCGCCCCGCCGGTTTGCACCGCGACCCGGGGGCGGATCGGCGGTCAGCCGCGCTGGTCGGGCAGGTGGATCCGGGCGACCTGTTCGGCAATCGGGTCGTTCGACAGCGGGTGGGTGTCCGACGGATAGGATGCCGGATCGCCGATCGGGGTCCAGGCCCCGCCGCGATAGACCTCGAGCGCCGGGAACGACGCCTTGTAGCCCATCTTCGGGCTGCCCGGCACCCAGTAGCCCAGGTAGACGAAGGGCAGCCCCGCCTCGCGCGCGATGCGCACATGGTCCAGGATGATGTGCGTCCCCAGGCTGTCCGCCGCCCGGTCGGGGTCGTAGAACGAATAGACCATCGACAGCCCGTCATCGAGCACGTCGGTCAGGCAGACCGCGACCAGCTCGCGCCGCCGCGACCCGGGGGCGGGATCGGCGGTGTACTCGATCACCCGGCTGCGGATCGGCGTCTCCTCGATCATCGCGGCGAATTCGAAGATGTCCATGTCGGCCATGCCGCCGTCGGCATGCCGGCTGTCCAGATACCGGCGGAACAGCGCGAACTGCTCCTCGGTCGCCCAGGGGCTGGTGGCCTCGCGCTTCAGGCGCGCGTTCCGGCGCAGGATGCGGCGCTGCGTGCGGGCGGGGGCGAAATCGGCCACCCGGATGCGGGCGGAATAGCAGGCCGAACATTCCGCGCAGGACGGCCGGTACAGCACGTTCTGCGACCGCCGGAACCCCTGCTTGGACAGCGCGTCGTTCAGCTTTTCCGCGTAGTCGCCCTGCAGCGTGGTGAACAGCTTCCGTTCCATCCGCCCGGGCAGATAGGGGCACGGCTGCGGCGCCGTGACATAGAATTGCGGGGCGATCGGTAAGGTGTGGCGCATCGGTCACGGGCGGCTGTCACATCGACGTTAGCAAGCCTTAACCGACGCGCCAAGCCCCAACCGGGTGCGACACGGGTTCGCGTACAGGTTGAATCACGCGTTGACTGCGACCGTGCCCAGGACATGATCCGTCAGCCCCTGACCCCGGCGCGACATCAGCATCGACGCGATGGACACCAGCTGCACCGGGAACACCGCGACCGACAGCGTGTAGCCCAGCGTGTGCAGCCCCGCCTGCGCCGCATCCAGCCGCGCGCCGCCCGGCGCCCGGAACTCGATCCCGCAGAACCGCATCCCCGGCGTGGCCGATCCGCGCGCCAGCGTCACCCAGCGGTACAGGAACCCCACCACCGGCCACAGAAGTGGCAGATAGAACAGCCCGGTGAAGGCGTGCAAGG
>DBBA01000008.1 GCA_002291955.1 Rhodobacteraceae bacterium UBA996
CCGCCCCCCGCCGCACCGCCACATTGGCCAGCCGCGCGTTCAGCTGGGTGAACGGCGCCTCCTGATCGGCGATCGGGCCCGAGTTGGAAAGGTAGGAATACAGGAACAGCGCCGACCCCAGGACCGTCACCAGCGCGGCCCCTGCCAGCGTCCCGCGGAACACCCAGGACCGCCGCTCCTCGGCCCGGGGGTCGAAGGTGCCCAGGCCCGCTTCGGGAAAGATCAGCTCGGTCAGCATGTTGCGCAGGAAGAACGACCGCCGTTCGCCATGCGCGCGGCGCACCGGCTCGGGCGCGGCCATCCCGAACGTCGCCCCCATCGCGCCCAGCATCCGGTCGATGGGGTTCCCTTCCTGCGTGGCCGAGGTGAAGTAGAACCCGCGCAGCCACGGCGCTTCCTCGTACCGGCTTTCGCCGAACACCGTGTCGATGAGCAGCTTCATCGGCTGGGTCAGCGCATCGAACTGCGCGGGGAAGCGGAACACCTCGCCCCGCGCCGCGGTCGGCAGGTCGGCCGCGATCCGCTGGGTCAGGCGCTGTTCCACCCCCGCCTGCAACGCGCGCACCTCGCGCTCGACCATGGTGCCGTCCACGCGGGCATCGGTCGCCAGTGTCGCACCCCAGACCTGTTCGCGCTGGCGCACGGTCAGGTCATCGAACATCGACGTGAACCCGGGGATCAGGTCCACCTTGGTGATCATCAGGTAGACGGGCAGCTGGATCTCCAGCTTCTCGCGCAACTCGGCCAGCCGCTTGCGGATCTCGCGCCCGTGGGTGCGGATCGCGCTGTCGCCCAGCATCAGCTCCTGCACCGACAGGGTGACGATCACCCCGTTCAGCGCGCGCCGCCCGCGGTGCTTCTTGAGCAACCCCAGGAACCCCTGCCATTCCGCCGAATCCACCGCGGCGTCCGACGCCTGCTCGGTATAGCGGCCGGCGGTATCCACCAGCACCGCGTCCTCGGTAAAGAACCAGTCGCAGTTGCGTGTGCCGCCCACGCCCTTGATGTCGTCCGACAGGTCGATGGGGAAATGCAGGCCCGACTGCTTCAGCGCCGTGGTCTTGCCGGTGCCGGGCGGCCCGATGATCACATACCACGGCATGTCCCGCAGGAACTTGCGCTTGCCGAGCTTGGACTTGCCCAGCTGGTCCAGCACGCCCGCGAACTTGGCCTGCACGTCCGCCACGTTGGCATCCCCGGGCGCCCCGGGCTGCGCGGCAGGGGCCGAGGACAGCTCGGTCACGAACATCCGGTTCGCCCGCGCCGACCGGATCTGCCGGACCAGGATCGTCAGAAGCCAGACGATCAGGATCGCCCCGATCACGATGATCCGGGTCAGCTCGTCGGCCAGCGGTGCGGCGTCGCCGAACTTCAAGAGCGGCCCGTACAGCCAGACCGCGGCACAGAGCAGCGCGATCCCGATGATCGTCCAGAACAGGCGAGAGATCAGGAACCCGAACAGCGACTTGATCGCGCGCATGGCCCCTACACCCTCTTCTGGATCACGATTTCCACGCGGCGGTTCTTGGCCCGCCCCTCGCGCGTGGCGTTGTCGCCCACGGGCTCGTTCGCCGCCCGTCCCTCGGACTGCACCAGTTCGGCGGGCACACCGGCCGCGATCAGCAGGTCGGCGACCGTCCGCGCCCGCGCCTCCGACAGGCCCTGGTTCGACTGGAACGGATTGGTCCGCTGCACCGGCACGCTGTCGGTATGGCCCAGCACGGTGACCCCGCCGATGATCTCGATGTTGTCCACGATCACCGCCGCGATGGACCGGATCAGCGGATCATACCCCTCGTTCAACTCGGCCCGCGCCGACCGGAAGACCTCGGGGTCGGTGGACTGGATCACAGCCGTGGCAATCGACACGCTTTCCCGCCCCGACAGGGCGGCGGCCCGGTCCGCGGGGGCGGCCGCCGTGATCAGCGGCAGAAGCTCGACCACCACCGGCTCGATCACCAGGGGCGGCGGCGGATCGACCGTCTCGCGCACTGGGCGGAACACCTGCGCCCGTTCCGCAGGCGGCAGCCCGGTCGCCAGCGCATAAAGCGACTCGCCCCGCGACGACAGCGACATGCCCAGCGCGACATAGACCGCCGTCAGGATGCCCCCCGCGACCAGCGCAATCGACCACAGGGGCACGGCAAAGCGCGGCGGCTCGTCCGTCGCCTCGACCCCCTGCCAGTGCGGCGACAGGTCGGCATCCGCATCCACCCGCGGCAGCACCCGGGCGGCCTGCGCCCGCATCGTGGCAATCGCCCCCTCGCCCGCCGCGCCCTGCAACCGGTAGCGCCCGCGGAACCCCATCGACAGGCACAGGAACGCCAGTTCCAGCAATTCAGGGTCGCGGTCGGGATAGCGCATCAGCCCGTCGAAGCGTTCAAAGAACCGCTCGCCCGCATCGACCTCGCCATACATGGTCGCGACCAGCGACTGCCGCGGCCAGGACGAATGCCCGCCCCAGGGCGTGTTCAGCGCGATGTCGTCAAGCAGCGCCGCCACGAACCACGCAGCCTGGTCGGCCCGCTGCAACGGCACACCGGCCCCCACCGCATTGTCCCGGGCATAGGTCAGGTTGTCGAGCAGACGCGCCCGCAGCGTCTCGGGGTTCTCGGGGGCCCGCGCCCGCTCCAGCTCCGGCGCCAGACCCAGAAGGACGGCGAACGACGCCACCAGCGGATTGCCATGCGCGCGCGCCTGCCGCATCCGCGCGGCGATTTCCGGCGCCTGCCCCATCTCGCGGTTCTGGAACGTGCCGGGTGCCTGCCGGTTGGCCGACACGGGGCGGATGCGGGTGCGGCCCGCGTCGTTGTCCAGACCGAACGGATCGTCCTTGGTCATGGGCTGGCCCCCCTACCTGTTCACGGCATAGGCGTCGATCAGCGGCTCGCGGTCCAGCTTGCCCGACACCCCCAGCACGAACCCCGGCGCGTCCGACAGCTTCGCCCAGTGCGGGCTGGTGCGGTCCAGTTCCAGGCACAGGCGTTCCCCGTCATAGGGGATCTCGCGCGGCTGGCTGTGCAGGGGCTTCAGCGGAATGCCCGGCAGCTTGGATTTCCACAGCGCATCGAACTCGTCGGCCGATCCGACCGTGGCCTGATCGACAAAGGCGCGCCGCAGCATGGCTTCCGACAGGTCGCCGCCCACCCGCAGCACGATCCGGCTGGACTTCAGGATGTCGGGGTTGTCGATCCGCACGGTCCAGACGTTGTCGGAATGGCGCGCCACCTTCAGCGCGCGCGCCTTCGGCTCCACGTGCCGCAAGGACAGGATCAGCGACCGCAGCGCCTCGGCCAAGGCCGCCATCGCGGGCGCGGGGTCACGGTGGTCATAGGGCGGGAACGCCGCGATCCGGCGCGACGACGCGCCATAGGTCGCCATCCGGCCCGCCAGCCCCGCGAACTCGCGGAAGAATTCCGACGCATGGAACGTGTCCTGTTCCAGCAGATGCGCCACCCGCGGCCGCGCGGCATTGGCCAGCTCCAGGATCAGCAGGTTCTCGACCGACGCGCCCGCGCCACCCAGCACCATCCGGCCATGCGCCTCGGCGATGCGGTCCAGACCCGTCAGCACCTCCTGCGCGAGCGCCGCGTACCACGGGCTGGCCGAGGTCGACAGCGCGGGCGGCAGGAACCCCGGCCGCAGCGCCACCGACCCGTCGGCATTCAGCCCGTCCACCCCGGCCACGGGCAGCGTGACATACCCCGCCGGATCCTCGCCCGGGGGCAGCAGGCGCAGCGCCAGACGGGCGACCTCGATCTCCTCGGGGTCCGCGCCGCCCCGCACCGCATCGCGCGCGGTTACCAGCTCGCCCTGCAACCGCGCACCAGACGGCGCGGCGTGGTGCGGGTCCACGATGGCCGCGCCCAGCGTCTCGGCGGGGATGGCCAGAAGCACCGCCCCCGCCTGACCCGAGGCGATGGCAACCGGCTCCACCGGCCGGGTCGTGTCGGGCACCCGGAACGGCGTGCCGTCCGGCATCACGCCTTCGGCCGCCGTCAAGGCGATCCGCCCCGTCCCCAGGGCGGCGCGATCCAGCACCAGCGAACGGAACCCCCAGGCCTGCAAGGGCTGCGCCGCCAGCGCCGCGCGCACCAGCCCCTCGGTCCAGCGGTCCTGCTGCTGGAAGTGCTGGGTGCGCAGGAACAGCCCCTCGGACCAGACCACGCGGTTCACGTCGCTCATGCGTTCTCTCTCTTCCGGTCCTCGCGCGGGCGGCTGCGGCCCTCAGGCCGCGCCGACCGACAATCCACCCGCACCGACCGTCACCGCAAGCCCCGCATTGCCCGTGGCCGGCGCGGTCGTCTTCACGCGGAACACCTTGCCGGCCGGATCGCGGAACCCCGCGACAATGCCGATCACGCCCGCGCCCTGCTCGATCCCGATGACCTTGGACGCCGACGACCCCGGCACCAGCACGATCTGGTCGGCCTTGATGAAGTCGCCCCCCAGCGCCACGGACGGGTTCTGCAACGCAAAGAAATCCACCCCGTCGAACGCCGACGACCCGCGCATCTGGATCACGGTCAGCGTCAGCGGCCGGTCGGCCCCGTCCGGCCCGGGGTTCACCCCCGCCGCGGCCGTCGCGGCCACGGACAGGGTGCCCGGCCCCTGCGGCCCGCAGGCCACCAGCGTCAGCGTCGCGGCGCCACCCGCAAGCATCATCCGGCGCGAAATCCTGGTCATTCCTTGTCCCTCCTCTGTCCTTCATAGGCATCGCGGAAATCCGCGCCGACCTCGCCCAGGAACCGCTCCTCGGCGGCCTCGGCGATCTCGCGGTACCGTTCCTCGTACAGTTGCCACAGCAGCGCCTTGCGACCTCCGGCCAGAAACGCCTTCATCGCCCCGGCCTGCTCCATCTCGGCCTCGATCTCGGCCGGGTCGAAGCGGTCGATCATCCGCCGCAGCGCCGCCTGCAGGGCGGTCCAGGTGCGCATCTGGTGGTCGGCCAGGTCGCGGAACGCGCCGTCGATGGCGGGTCCGGGGGCCAGATACCCCGGTCCCCTGGGCGCCAGCAGCGCCGCCACCCCGTCCTCGGCCGTGGGCAGGGTCTTGAGCGGGTTGACGTTGGCCGACGCCATGACCGTCACCGCCACCCGCACCTTCTGCTTCTCCAGCGCCCGGGCGCGCAGCATGTGCATCAGCCCGTCCACCATCGCCCGGAAGTGCTTCCCCGCCTCCTCCATCGCACGCTCGGCATCCGCGGCCGCGGTGCCCGGCGGCAGACCCGCACCGCGCAGGAAGGCGGCATACAGGTCCGGCTGGGCCGCCGCCGCAGGCGATGCGACGGGCGCGGCGACGGGTGCAGCGACGGGCACCACAACGGGCACCGCCTGCATCACCGGGACAGGCGGCACCGCGGGCTGCGGCATCGCCGCGGCCATGGGAGCGACCGGCGGCGGGACAGCCGGGGCAAGTCCGAACGGATCGGCTTCGGCCACGGGCGCAGGCCCGACAGCGGACATCGGCAGGGGCGGCGTTACCGGCGCGACGTCCGGCGCCCGCGGCACCGGGTCGGGTGACAGGCGTGCCACAAGGGCATCCACAGCGTCGGTATCGGGCGCCGGCGGGTCCACTTCGGGCACCACCGGCCGGAACCCCGCGCCCAGCGCAAACGGGTCAGCCGACCGTTGCGGCGCATCCCCCGCCGGGGGGTCGTCGTCAAAGAAGTAGCTCTTCCGCGCGCCTCCCCCGCCACCCGACCCGCCACCCGATGCAAACGGGGGCGGCTCGGGCATCGCAAAGGGCGAGGACGCAGGCACCGGACGCGCCGCAGCGGGCGCCTCGACCGGTCGGGGGTCCGCGGTCGCCTCGGCGCGACCGGGCGGGACGGCGTCGAACAGGCCCCCGCCCCGCGGCCCGGCAGGCGGCGG
>DBBA01000153.1 GCA_002291955.1 Rhodobacteraceae bacterium UBA996
GTGGACCGGATGCTGTCCCCCGCCCCCGGGCTGCCCCTGACCGTGCGCGAGGAACCCACGCTCGACATCGGCCAGGCGGTCCTGCGCCACGGCACCGCCGAGACCCGGATCGACCTGACCGCCGTCGCCGAAGCCGCCCGCAGCGGCATCGCCGCGCTCTATGCCCTGACCCAGTCGCCCGAGGAGGAGAGACGCCGTGCCTGACCCCCTGAACGGAACCGGGAACCCCTTCACGCGGGTCCCGGTCGAGGTGACGATCTCGGTGGGCAAGGCGCGCCCCACGGTCGGCGAGCTGTTGCAATTGCAACCCGATTCCGTGCTGCCGCTTGACAGCCGGATCGAGGATCCGGTGGAACTGTATGTCGGCGAACGGCTGATCGCGCGGGGCGAACTGCAGGAACTGGAAGGGGCCGAGGCCGGGCAGCTGGCCGTCCGCCTGACCGAGGTCGTCGATCCCGGGCAGGCGGTCTGACCCGATGATCCCGACGCAGCCTGGCGCCGTCCGTGGCCGCCCTGGGCCCTTGACCCGGCACGTCGCGGCGGCCCTGGCCGGGCTGGCGCTGGCGCTTGGCCTGACGGGTCAGGCCGCGGCACAGGACCTGACCCTGTCGCTGGGCGAAGGCGGGCTGAGCGGGGTCAGCCTGCAGCTGATCATCCTGCTGACGCTCCTCAGCTTTGCCCCGGCGCTGGTCATCACCGTCACCTGCTTTCCCTTCATCGTCACGGTCCTGGCGATCCTGCGGCAGGCCATCGGGCTGCAGCAGTCGCCGCCCAACATGCTGATTGTGGCGCTGGCGCTGTTCCTCAGCTGGTACGTCATGGAACCCGTCCTGACCGAGGCCTGGACCGCCGGTCTGCAACCGCTGGTCGAGGGGACGCTGCCGCCCGAGCAGGCCTTTGCCGCGGGGATGGACCCGTTCCGCACCTTCATGGGCGCCCGGGTGGACCTCGAGACGCTCGCGCGGATGTCGGAACTGCGGGGCGCGGCCCTGCCCGAGCTGCCCCGCGACACCGACCTGTCGATCCTGGTGCCGTCGTTCCTGTTGTCCGAGATCGCCCGCGCGTTCCAGGTCGGCTTCCTGATCTTCATGCCGTTCCTGATCATCGACCTGGTCGTGGCCGCGGTGCTGATGTCGATGGGGATGATGATGGTGCCGCCCGCCATCGTGTCCCTGCCGTTCAAGCTGGCGTTCTTCGTGGTGGCCGACGGCTGGGCCATCGTGTCCGAGGCGCTGGTGACCGGCTACCTCTGACCCCCGGGCGCCCGCTCGCGCAGCCCCAGCGCGGCGGCCGCCCCGGCCAGGCACCCGCCCAGATGCGTCTCCCAGGCCAGCTGCCCCTGCATCGCCCACCACAGGACCACGTTCAGCAGGACCAGAAGCGCCACGAACCGCAGGACCGGCCCGGTCGGCAGCCCCTCGTCGCGCCGCGCCTGCCATTCCCAGGCGGCCAGCGCGCCCGCCAGCCCGAACAGCGCGCCCGACGCGCCGACCATCGGCCGCAGCGTCGGCGCCAGCAGACCGAAGGCGACCGCGCCGCCCAGCGCGGACAGCGCATAGATCGCCAGGAACCGCCGCGGCCCCACGCGCGCCACGACCTCGCGCCCCAGCGACCACAGCGTCATCATGTTGACGACCAGATGCAGTGCGCCCGCGTGCAGAAGGGCATAGGTCGCGAACATCACGACCGGCTGCCCGGGAAAGTTCGGCCGCCAGTCGCGCAGCAGGCCGGGCCAGAACCCGCCGTATTCATAGACGGCCAGCCGAAGCCGCGGCATCTGGATCAGCCCAAGGTCGGCCAGCTGCAGGGTCGCCTCGATGGCGATGCAGGGCACCGCCACCGCCAGCACGGCCCATAGCCCGCGCTCCCCGGATCGCACCGCTGCCCGGTCCGGAACATCACCGGCCACGGTGCGCGCCCGGCCTCACGGCTGGGTCCCGCCTCCGGGGGCCGTGGATGGGGCCGGGGCGTCGGCCGCACTAGGCGCCGGCGCCGCAGCCTCTGCGGCCGCAGCCGCCTCGGCGGCCGCGCGCAGCGCCGCAATCTCGGTCCGCGCCCGCTCGAACTGGGCGCGCGTGTCGGCCGGACCCGCCACGGCCAGCGCGCGTTCGTACTGGGCAATCGCCCCGGCCGCGTCGCCCGACTGCTGCAGCGCCACCGCCAGATGGTACTGCACCAGCGGATCGCCGGGCAGCCCCAGCGCGGCGGGCCGCAGATGCTCCAGCGCCTCGTCCACCAGGCCGCGCCGCAGGGCGATCCAGCCATAGGTGTCCTGCAACTGCGGCACGTTCACCCCGCGCAGGCGCCGCGCGATGGTCCAGGCACGGTCCAGACTGGCCGGATCCTCCCGGTAGGCCGAGATCAGGCTGGCAAGGTTGTTTGCGACGATCACGTTGGACGTGTCGGCGGCATACAGCTCCTCGTAGATCGCGATGGCGCCGTCGATGTCACCCGCGGCCTCCAGCTCGCCCGCCAGCGCCCACTTCAGGTTGGGCGCCTCGGGGGCCGCCACCATCGCCTCGCGCAGGACGGCCGTCGCGGCCTCGGGGCCCTCGGTCTGCCGGGTCAGCGCATAGAGCGCCCGCCAGACGGGTTCCGCCTGCGGCTGCTCGCCGGCAAGCTGGCGGTACACCGCCATCGCCTCGTCGGTGCGGCCGAGCGCCGCCAGACTGGCCGCGCGCAGGTAGCGCAGCGTCGGCTCGTCCGGTGTCTCGGCCAGCCGGGTGTCGAGGAAGGACAGCGCCGCGTCATAGCGCCCGGCGGTGAAATGCGCCTGCACGATCGGCACCGCCGTGGCGGACGCATCGCCCATCTCGGCCGCCATCCCTTCGAGGAAGGCGATCGCCTCGTCCGGGCGTTGTTCCGCCGCCAGCCGCGCCAGCCGCAGTTGGTTCGCCGCGCCCACCGCCTCGTCCGTCTCCTGGCGGCGCAGGGTGGCCTCGACCTGGTCGAAGCGCGGCCAGTCCTGCTGCCGGATGTACAGGTTCCCCAGCTCGGACAGGAGCGCCACGTTGCCCGGGCTGATCCGCAGCGCATCGATCAGCACACTTTCGGCCCCGTCCACCCGGTCGGCGGCCAGCAGCGCGGCGACATAGCGCAGGCTTTCCGCGGGCGCCTGCTGCGACGCCTCGACCGCCAGCGCCAGCATCTCCAGCGACAGGTCGCGGTTGCCGTTGCGCCCGTGCGCCTCGGCCATCAGCGTCAGAAGCTGCGGATCGTTCGGTGCGCGGTCCAGCGCCACCCGCAGCGCGGCAATCGCGGCATCGCCCTGGTCGGTCCCGATCAGCTCGGCCGCCCGCAGCTTCAGCGCCTCGACCTGCGCGGGGTCGTTGGCCAGCACCTCCTCGACCCGCTGCCGCGCGGCAACGGCGTTTCCGGTGGCCTGCAGCATCTGCGCCAGCGCGACCTTGAGGTTGTTGACCTCCTCGGACGGCTCGCGGCCGGTGACCAGCGCCTCCATCTCGGCCACGGCCTCGGCCTGGCGCCCGGCGTCGAAGTCGATCCCGGCGCGCAGGGCCCGGAAGGTTCCGGCATCGGTCCCTGCCGCCTCGGCCGCCGCGATGATCGCATCCAGCTCGGCCCGCGCCGCGTCGCCGCCGCGCACGTCGTTCAGGAACCGCACCAGCAGCACCTGCGCCTCGCGGTCGGGCGCCGCCGGGTCGATCCGGCCGCGCAGCACGGCCTCGGCCTTGTCGGGCTCCTCCTGGCCCAGGTGCCAGCGCACCAGCGTGGCCAGAAGCTCCATGTTGTCGGGCTCGGCGGCCAGCATCTCGATCAGCTGCGCCTCGACGCCCGCGGTATCGCCCAGCTGGCTGAGCAGGCCCAGCCGCAACTGCACCAGACGCGGCTCGTCGAACCCGGCGGCACGGGCGGCATCCAGCTCGGCCAGCGCCTCGGACAGCTCGCCCTCGCGGATGTGGTTGTCGATCACCGCATCGCGCAGCACCAGATCGTCGGGCAGGACCGCGATCAGCGCCTTGGCGTCTGCCGCGGCCTGCCGCCGGGCCGCCGCATCCTCGGCCACCACGGCGGCGCGATACCGCAGCGCCGCGTCGATGGCCCGCGCCGTGTCGGCCGACGCATCGGCCTCGATCGCCACGCGGCCGTGCACCTCGGCCTCTTCCCAGTCACCCGCCGACAGCGCCATCCGCGCCAGTTCCGTCCGCGCCTCGACCATGCCGGGGTCCTGCTCGACGATGAACAAGTACTGCCGGTACGCCTCGGGCAGGTCGCCGTGCGCCCGCATGGCGCGGGCGAACTCCAGCCGCGCCTCCATCAGGTTGGGGTTCAGCTGGAACACGTTGCGGAACTCGACGATGGCGCGGTCGATGTCGCCGGCCGCCAGACGCTCCATCCCGCTGCGGAAATGCTGGTCGGCGCGTTCTTCAGCCGAATCGCAGCCGGCCAGCAGCAGGACCGCAGCAAGAACGGCACACTTCCCCAGAGACCATGCGGACAAGGGACAACTCCATCGGAACCCACAATCGCCGCGGGTTGTAGCAGCCGGACCGGGGCCGTGCCAGTCTGGCGCGCGTCACGCCTGCGTGGCGGCCCGGCACGCGACAATCGGACCGGGCCGCCCGGCATTGTCCCGCGCGGGCAACCCGGGACGACCCGGCGCACCCGTGATTGTGGCAACGCGCACGACACCCTATATTGACGCATGGGCGCCATCGCGGCGCCCGTGGTCGTATGTGCGCTGGATGGGAGCATCGGCATGGTCGCCGAGATCAAGTTCTACCTGACCCTGTTCCTGCGCCGTCTCCCCCTGTTCATCGTGGTGACAGGGGTCTTTACCGCCATGGGCGTCACCTACGCGCTCCTGTCGCCCAACGTCTGGCGGGCCGAGGCGACGCTGATCCAGGAACGCCCGCAGATCGCCAACAACCTGGTCAGCAGCACCGGCCAGCCCAGCACCTCGGAACAGCTCGACCTGATCGAGCAGCGGCTGATGACCCGCGCCAACCTGCTCGAGATCGCCGAACGCCACCAGGTGTTCGAGAACCGCGCCGGCATGACCCCCGACGCCGTGGTCGAGATCATGCGCGCCTCGACCCAGTTCAGCCGCTCGCAGGGGTCGGGCCAGTCGATCGTCCTGACCGTGGCCTTCGAAGGCCGGACCCCCGGCATCGCCGCCGATGTGGTCGGCACCTACGTCACCGGCATCCTCGAGGAAAACGTGCGCCAGCGCACCGGCCGGGCCGAGGATACGCTGGTGTTCTTCCAGCAGGAGGTGGACCGCCTGTCGCTGGAACTTGACCAGCGCAGCGCCGCGATCCTGGAATTCCAGAACGCCAACATAGACGCCCTGCCCGAGACGCTGAACTACCGGCTCGACCAGCAGTCGTCGCTGCAGGAACGCATCGGCCAGCTCAACCGCGAGATCGCCTCGCTCGAGGACCAGCGCACCCGCTTCACCGAGATCTTCGAGGCGACGGGCCGCCTGACCGGCGCGCTCGAGCAGCGCTCGCCCGAGGAGATGGAACTCAGCGCCGCGCGGATCGAGCTGGAACAGGCGCGGCGCGTCTATGCGCCCGGCAACCCGCGGCTGAACGCGCTGGAACAGCGGGTCGCCGTGCTGGAAGCCTCGATCGCCAGCGCCGCCGCCCCCCCCGTGGGCGAGAACGCCGCCCCGACCGGCGAGGCGACCCTGTTCGGGCTCCAGATGGCCGAGATCGACTCGCGCATCTCCTTCAACCGCGACGAGATCGCGCGGCTCCAGGCCTCGCTCGCCACGCTGCAGGAAACGCTCGAACGCACGCCGGCCAATACCGTGCAGCTGCAGGCGCTCGAACGCGAATATGCCAATACCCAGGCGCTCTACAACGCGGCGGTGGTGAACCTGTCCACCGCGCGCACCAGCGAACGGATCGAGACGCTGTCCAAGGGCGAACGGATCACCGTCCTGTCGCAGGCGACGCCGCCGAACCACCCGGTCCGCCCAAACCGCAAGAAGATCGCCGCGGCGGGCATGGCGGCGGGGCTCGGGCTGTCGGTCGGCCTGATCGTGCTTCTGGAAATGTTCAACCGCGCGATCCGGCGCCCCGCGGAACTGACCAGGCGGCTCGGCATCGTGCCGCTCGTCACGGTGCCCTACCTGCCCAGCCGGCGCGAGACGATGCTGCGGCGCGCGCGCCTGGCAGCTGCGGTCGCGATCGTGTTCCTCGGCGTTCCCGCCGGGCTGTACACCTTCCATGAACAGGTCATGCCGCTAGATCGCGCCCTGGGCGGCGTCGTCAGCAGGCTCGGGCTGTAGGAGAGCGGGACCGTGGAAAAACTGCGCGACGCGATCAACCGGGCACGCGCCCAGCGCGGCCCCGATGCGGCCCCCCCCGCAGCGACGGCGGCCCGCCCCGCCGCGCCCGAGGCAGCGCGTCCCGCGGCTCCGCCCCTGCGTCCCGCCGACGACACCGATACGGCCTGGGCCGAACTCGCGGCCTTCGACCCCCGCCCGGCCGTCCTGCGCCGGAACCGCATCCCCGGCCACCCCGACGATCCCGGCTTTCCGGTCATCGACCTGTTGCGCACCAAGGTCATCCAGCAGGTCCGCAACAACCGCTGGAAGCGGATGATCGTCACCTCGCCCACGCCGGGCTGCGGCAAGACGACCCTGACCTGCTCGCTCGCCCTCAGCTTCGCGCGGCAGCGCGACTTCCGCGTGATCGTGTGCGAGGTTGACCTGCGCCGCCCCGCGATGGCCGCCACGCTGGGCTACCGGCCCACCGCGCCGCGGCAGGGCTTCTCGGACGTGCTCGACCGGCGCACCACCTTTGCCGACGAAGCGGTGCGGATCGGCACCTCGGTGGCGATCGCCGTGAACCAGTCCCCGATCCGCAACCCCTCGGCCGTGATCCTGGGCAACCAGGTCAGCGACGTGATCGCCGAGATCGAGGCGACCTATCGCCCCGACCTCATCATGTTCGACACCCCGCCCCTGATGGCCAGCGACGACACCATCGGCTTCCTGCGCAACGTGGACTGCGCCCTGATCGTGGCGGCGGCGGAACTGACGACGATCCAGCAGATCGACAACGCCGAACGCGAACTGGCCGCGCAGGTCAGCGTCGTGGGCACGGTCCTGAACAAGTGCCGTTTCGCCGAAAGCGGCTACGGCTACGGCGAGGCGTACTAGGTCATGTTGACAAATGGCGGGGCCAAAGGCGGATCGACGTGATGTCGATGAAGCTCAGGAAGCG
>DBBA01000377.1:0-1297 GCA_002291955.1 Rhodobacteraceae bacterium UBA996
GGCGAGGTCGCCATCGCGGGCGCCAAGAACGCCTGCCTGGCCCTGATGCCGGCCACGCTGCTGACCGACCAGCCGCTGACGCTGACGAATGCGCCGCGGCTGTCCGACATCGCCACCATGACCGCGCTCTTGCGCTCCCTCGGGGCCGAGGTCACGGCGCTGCAGGGCGGCCGCGTGCTGGCGCTGTCCTCGCACGACCTGACCTCCACCCGCGCCGACTACGACATCGTGCGCAAGATGCGCGCGTCGAACCTTGTGCTTGGTCCGCTGCTCGCGCGCTGCGGGCAGGCGGTGGTGTCGCTGCCCGGCGGCTGCGCCATCGGGGCGCGGCCGATGGACATCCATGTGGACGCCCTGACCGCGCTCGGGGCCGAGATCGACCTGCGCGACGGCTATCTGCACGCGACCGTCCCCGGCGGGCGGCTGCGCGGCGCGACCGTCGCCCTGCGCCTGCCGTCCGTCGGCGCCACGGAAAACGCGCTGATGGCCGCGACGCTGGCCCGCGGCACGACCGTCATCGACAACGCCGCGCGCGAGCCGGAAATCGTGGACCTTGCCGCCTGCCTGCGCGCCATGGGCGCCCGGATCGAGGGCGAGGGCACGTCCCGCCTGACCATCGAGGGAGTCGATGCGCTACACGGCGCCACCCACGCCGTCGTCGTGGACCGGATCGAGCTTGGCACCTACATGCTCGCGCCCGTCATCGCCGGGGGCGAGGTCGAGTGCATCGGTGGGCGGATGGATCTGGTCGAGGCCTTTGCCGAACGGCTGGATGCCGCGGGCGTGTCGGTCACCCAGACCAACCGCGGCCTGAAGATCGCGCGCAAGAACGGCCGCCCCCACGCCATCGACGTGACGACCGCCCCCTTCCCGGGCTTCCCCACCGACCTGCAGGCGCAGATGATGGCGATGCTCTGCACCGCCGAGGGTACCAGCCACCTGGAAGAACGCATCTTCGAGAACCGCTTCATGCACGCCCCCGAACTGATGCGGATGGGCGCCCGCATCACCGTGTCGGGCGGCACGGCGACCGTGACCGGGGTAGAGCGGCTGAAAGGCGCGCCCGTCATGGCGACCGACCTGCGCGCCAGCGTCAGCCTGATCCTGGCGGGCCTGGCCGCCGAGGGCGAGACGCAGGTGAACCGGGTCTATCACCTCGACCGCGGCTACGAACGGGTCGAGGAGAAGCTGGGCGGCCTTGGCGCCGACATCGAACGGATCCGCGCCGCATGACATCCGAAGACGCGCGCTTCGCCGACGGGGCCGAACGCCCGCTCGCGCTGCGCGCGTTCGATGC
>DBBA01000377.1:1682-8533 GCA_002291955.1 Rhodobacteraceae bacterium UBA996
GCCGACATGACCTGGCACCGCCGCGCCCGCCGCTTCGCGCTGCTCGTGAACCGCTTCCGCTGGGAAGACGCCGACGCCGCCCGCCGCCAGGGCCGCCCGCCCGAACGTGCCCGCGCAATGCTGTCGGTCGAGGATGTGCGCGCCGTGCAGACCCAGGGTATCCTGCGCGACGCGGGCACCGTCCTGTCGATCCTGTCACTGTCCTGGGATCCCGATCAGGATGGCGCGGGCCGGGTCGTGGTCACCTTTGCGGGTGACGGGGCGCTTGCCATCACGGTCGAGGCGCTGGAAGTCACCCTGCGCGACGTGACCCGCCCCTACGCCGCTCCCTCGGGCCGGGTGCCCGACCACCGGGACTGATCGCGCGCGTCCTTGACAGGCGGGGACTGTCTTGCTCACCCTTGCGCGTCGCGCTCGCCACAGGGGGCCCCCGTGTCCGTCCGCCGGTCAACCGTAGGGTCGTCACCCGCCGCGGCGCCGCCGCCACCCGCCGCCCGGCGCCGCCCACCCCCGGGCCGGTTCTGGCTGGACCGGCACGCCGCCGCGCTGCGCCCGGTGCTGTCGGACCGCCCGGTGGTAGCCGCCGCGCAGGCTGAATGGCCCGGCCTGACCATGCTCGTGCAGCACAAGACCGGCGGCGATATCCACTTCCCGACCGCACCGCTCTACATGCTGGTGACGTCGCTGCACGCCGCACCGCGCAACGTCCTGACGATCGACGGGGTCGAGCGTGGCGGTCCGACACCCCCCGTGGCCACCGCGCTGGTCCCCCGCGGGGCCGAGTTCCGGGCCGTCTGGCAGAACCTCCAGTCGGTCCAGCCGTGGCAGGTGGCCCTATTCGGTCCGGACCTCGTGCAGGTTCACGCGCCCGAGGTGGCCGCCCCCGGCGTGCTGCGCGGGCACCTGGTCCCCGGCGCCTTCGAGCAGCGGCCACACCTGTCGGTGCTGCTTGACCGCCTCGCCGCCGAGATCGACCCGGCCCGCCGCCGCGGGCGGCTGTTCGCCGAAAGCGTGATCCGCCTTCTGGTGCTGGAAATCCTCGCCGGGTGCTGGTCGCGCCCGGTCCGGCAGTTCGACCCCGTCCCGCGCTGCGACAGCCGGATCGCCCGCGCGCTCGACTTCATCGAGGCCCATTTCACCGAGGACATCTCGCTGGCCGACATCGCCGCAGCCGCGGCGCTGAGTCCGTCGCAGTTCGCCACCCTGTTCCGGGCCACCACCGGCAAATCGCCCTACGCCCATGTGATCGACCGGCGACTCGACCTCGCGCGCAGGCTCCTGCAATCCAGCGCGATGCCCCTCGCGCAGGTCTCACAGGCCTGCGGGTTCTCCGACCAGAGCCACCTGACCCGCGCCTGCCGGGCGCGTCTGGGCACGACGCCCGGGGCGCTCCGGCGCCAGCGCTAGGACCGCCGGCCCCCCACCTGCCCCGACCCCGCCGAACCGTTTGCACCCGCGCCCGTCCTCGGGCATGACGCTTTCATGACAGCATCGGCCAAGGCCCTCTTCGTCCATCTCCTGACCGCGTCGGGCGCGGTCTTTGCCATGCTGGCGATGCTGGCCGCGGTGGACCAGAAGTGGGACCTGATGTTCCTGTGGCTGGTGGTGGCGTTCATCGTCGATGGCATCGACGGCCCGCTTGCCCGCCGCTACCGGGTGGACCGCCACGCACCGCAGTTCGACGGCCAGCTCCTCGACCTGATCGTGGACTACCTGACCTATGTCTTCATCCCGGCCTATGCGCTGTTCAAGTCGGACCTTCTGCCCGGCTGGACCGGCTGGGTCGGGATCATCGTCATCACCTTCGCCAGCGCCATGTACTTTGCCGACACCCGGATGAAGACCAAGGACAAGTCGTTCTCGGGCTTCCCGTCCTGCTGGAACATGGTCGTGCTGGTGATGTTCGCGGTCACGCCGGGGTTCTGGACGATCCTGGCCGTGGTCACCGTCCTGGCCGTCCTGATGTTCGTGCCGGTCAAGTTCGTGCACCCCGTGCGCACCCACCGCTGGCGGCGGGCGACGCTTCCCGTGGCCATCGTCTGGACCGCCTGCGCGGGACTGGCCGCCGCGCAGGACTTCGACGTGGCCGCGCCGGTGCAGATGGTGCTGATCGTCACTTCGGCCTACCTGATGGTCGCCGGGGCCCTGCAACAGATGATCTACGGGCCCAACGGCTGAAGCCGCAGCCGGATCGGTCCGCGGACCGTCCGCGGGTCCACCGGCTGGCCGCGTTGCGTGGCCACCAGCGGCAGGCCCGCCGCCACGCGCCGCACCTCGGGCATCAGCGGGCGCCAGTCGCCCGACAGGGCCCGCGCCGCCTCGGACGGGCAGAAGCTTGCCCCTGCCCCGCGCCGGTGCGCCAGGTCCATCAGCACCGCCGCGATCGCCGCATCGTCGGGTGCGGCCGTCATGCCGCAGGCGGGCCCTTCAGCAGGCGGCGCAGGATCTTGCCCGATGCGGACTTCGGGATCGCGTCCAGAAAGTGGAACGCCTGCGGGTGCTTGTAACGCGCCAGATGCGCCGCGCAGTGCGCCCGCAACCCGGCCTCGTCGATATCGGCGCCGGGGGCCAGCACCACATGGGCCACCGGCACCTCGCCCGCCTCGGGGTCCGGGCGTCCCACCACGGCGGCATCGAGCACGGCCGGATGCGCGAGCAGCACCGCCTCGACCTCGGCCGGGGCCACCTGGAACCCCTTGACCTTGATCAGTTCCTTCAGCCGGTCGCGGATGAACAGGTGCCCGTCCGCCTCGATCACCGCCAGATCCCCCGTGCGCAGCCAGCCGTCCGGCGTGATTGTCGCCGCGGTGGCATCGGGGCGGTTGTGATAGCCCTTCATCACCTGCGGGCCGCGCACCCACAACTCGCCTTCCTCGCCCCGTTCGGCATCCTGCCCGGTCGCCGGGTCCACGATCCGGCATTCGGTCGACGCGACAGGCACCCCGCAGGACCCGGGCCGCGCCGCCCCGTCCGGCACCATGTGCGAGATCGGGCTGAGTTCCGTCATGCCATAGGCCTGCGCCACCTCGACGCCCAGCCGCGCGGCAATCGCCTGCGTCAGGCTGGCATCGGCCGGCGCGGCGGCACTGTGCACATGGCGCAGCGCCGACAGGTCAAACTGGTCCACCAGCGGGTGCTTGGCCAGCGCCAGCGCCACCGGCGGCACGGCCCAGACCCGCGGCGTGCGGTGCTCGGCCACCAGCCGCAGGAACTCGGCCAGATCGAAGCGCGGCATCGTCACCGGCACCGCCCCGCGCGCGAGGTAGAAGTTGAGGAAGAACAGCTGCCCGTAGATGTGGAAGAAGGGCAGGAACGCCACCGCCCGGTCACCGCGGTTGACCGGCACCGCACGGCTCGCCTGTTCCACGTTCATCACCAGGTTGCGGTGCGTCAGCATCACGCCCTTGGGCAGCCCCGTGGTGCCCGAGGAATAGGGCAGCACCACCACATGATCCTCGCGGTCCACCGGCGCCTGCGCCACCTGCGGCGCGCCCATCAGCGCCGACAGCGGCGTGGCGCCCGGGGCCTCGCCGATCACGGCGATCTCGGTGACCCCTGTGCCGGACACGGCGGCCTGCGCGGTGTCCAGGAACGCAGGCACCGTCACCAAGAGCCGCGCGCCGCTGTCGATCAGCTGGGCGCGGACCTCGGGCGCCGTATAGGTCGGGTTGATCGTGGTCAGCGTGCCGCCCGCCCAGGCGACCCCGTGGAACACCAGCGCATATTCCGGCAGGTTCGGCGCCAGGATCGCGACCACGGCCCCGCGACCGTACCCGCGCTCGGTCAGCCCGCCCGCCAGCCGCTCCACCCCCTCGCGCAGCGCACCAAGAGTCACCACGCGCCCCGTCGCGCCCTCGACCATCGCGGGGTCGCCCATGTGCGCCGTATGGTCGCGGAACACGTATTCGGTGATCGTGCCGCCGGGGTCGGTGACCGGCGGAAAGGGGCTGAGGTAGATGGTCATGCGTGCCCTCCCCGCGCCCGCGACCGGTCCTGGGTCCCGGTTTCCGCGCACGACGGTCGCAGGATAGCAGGAAATCCCGCGCCGGCCACAGCGGCGCGGGACCATCTCCCTCGTCGGACGCCCCTACCCCAGCGCCGCGTCGCAGCGGGCGCAGGTGGCGGGGTGGGCGTGGGTGCCCACGTCGGGCAGGATCTTCCAGCAGCGGGCGCATTTCTCGCCGTCCGCCATCTCGAACACTACGCCGACGCCCGGCACCTCGGGCAAGCGGAACGCCTCGGCGGGTGCGGGGTCGGCGGTGACCTGGATGCCGCTCGTGATGCAGACATCGGCAAAGTCGGTCCCGTAGAGGGCGGCGCGGGTGCCCGCGTCCTCCACATGCACCACGGGCGCGGCTTCCAGGCTCGCGCCGATGACCTTGGCGGTGCGCCGCACCTCGAGGGCCGCGTTCACCACCCGGCGCACGCGGCGCACCGCGTCCCACTTGGCCGCCAGCGCGTCATCGCGCCAGTCGGCGGGGGTGTCGGGGATGTCCTGCAGGTGGACGGACGACGCATCCCCGGGGAAGCGTTCCAGCCACACCTCCTCCATCGTGAACACCAGCATCGGCGCCAGCCACGTGGTCAGACGGTGGAACAGGATGTCCAGTACCGTGCGGCAGGCCCGGCGGCGCGTGGCCGTGGGCGGGTCGCAATACAGCGCGTCCTTGCGGATGTCGAAGTAGAGGGCCGACAGGTCCACGGTGGCAAAGTCGAACACTGCGCGGAACACGCCCTGGAAGTCGTAGGCGCGGTAGCCGTCCCGCACCCGGGCGTCCAGTTCGGCCACCCGGTGCAGCACCCAGCGTTCCAGTTCGGGCATGTCCGCCACGGGCGGACGCTCGGCCTCGGCGAACCCGGCAAGGTTGCCCAGCAGGAACCGCATGGTGTTGCGCAGGCGGCGATAGCTGTCCGCCGTGCCCTTCAGGATTTCCGGCCCGATCCGCTGGTCGGCGGTATAGTCCGATTGCGCGACCCACAGCCGCAGGATATCCGCGCCGTACTGTTCGATGACCTGTTGCGGGGCCACGGTGTTGCCCAGCGACTTGGACATCTTGTTGCCCTTCTCGTCCAGCGTGAAGCCATGCGTCACCACGTTGCGATAGGGCGCGCGTCCGATCGTGCCGCAGGCCTGCAGGAGCGACGAGTGGAACCAGCCCCGGTGCTGGTCGGTGCCCTCCATGTAGACGTCGGCGATGCCGTCCGCCGTGCCGTCGTCGCGGTCGCGCAGGACGAAGGCGTGAGTCGAGCCCGAGTCGAACCAGACGTCGAGGATGTCGAACACCTGATCGTAAGCCTCGGGGTCATGCAGCCCACCCAGGAAGCGGTCCTTGGCGCCGGGCTTGTACCAGGCATCCGCGCCTTCCTGTTCGAATGCGTCAAGGATGCGGGCGTTGACGGCAGGATCACGCAGCAGAAAGTCGGAATCGTCCGGGCGCGCATCCCGCTTCACGAAGCAGGTCAGCGGCACGCCCCAGGCGCGCTGGCGCGACAGCACCCAGTCGGGCCGCGCCGTGATCATCGAATGCAGGCGGTTGCGGCCCGTGCGCGGAGTCCATTCCACCAGTTGGTCGATGGACGTCAGCGCGCGTTCCCGGATCGTCGTGCCATGGGCGTCCTGCCCGTCGCCCACGGGCCGGTCGATGGCCACGAACCACTGCGGCGTGTTGCGATAGATCACCGGCGCCTTGGACCGCCAGGAATGGGGGTAGCTGTGCTTCAGCTTGCCCTTGGCAAACAGCGCGCCTGCCCCGTGCAGTGCCTTGATGACACTGACGTTCGCCGGGCCTTCCTTGCCGTCGGGCAGGATGATCGCCTGGCCGCCGAACAGCGGCAGGTCGGCGCGATAGGTGCCGTCGGGTTCCACGTTGTAGGTCATCGGCAGGCCGAACCGCTGCCCCAGCACATAGTCGTCGTCGCCGTGGCTGGGCGCGGTATGGACGAATCCGGTGCCCGCATCGTCGGTGACATGGTCACCCGGCAGCAGGGGCACGTCGAAGTCCCACTCGCCCGCGCCGCCCTCGATCCCCCGGAAGGGGTGGGCGAGGGTCAGCGCGCCCAGTTCCTCGGCCGACACATCCCGCAGGCGCCGGAACATCGACGCATCAAGCTTCGCCGCCGCGAACACCTGCTCCGCCAGCTTGTCGGCCACCAGATAGGTCGCGCCGATGGTGGCGTTGCTGTCCTGCGGGCGCCCGATGACCTCATACAGGCCATAGGCGATGTCGGGATTAAGGGCGACAGCACGGTTCTGCGGGATGGTCCAGGGGGTGGTCGTCCAGATCAGGACGCGGGCAGACGCAAGATGGCCTTCCGCCCCGGCCACCACCCGGAACGGCACCCACACCATGTGGCTCGTGTGGTCGTGGTACTCGACCTCGGCCTCGGCCAGCGCGGTCCGTTCGACCGGGCTCCACATCACGGGCTTGGACCCCTGATAGAGCGTGCCGTTCATCAGGAACGTCTGGAATTCCGCCGCGATCACCGCTTCCGCATGGAAGTCCATGGTCAGGTAGGGATCGGCCCAGTTGCCGGTGACGCCCAGGCGCTTGAACTCCTCGCGCTGCACGTCCACCCAGCCTTCCGCGAACTTGCGGCATTCCTGCCGGAACGCCACCACATCGACGGCGTCCTTGTTCAGACCCTTGGCGCGATAGGCTTCCTCGATCTTCCACTCGATGGGCAGACCGTGGCAGTCCCAGCCCGGGACATAGCGCGCGTCGTGCCCCAGCATCTGGTGGCTGCGCACGATCATGTCCTTGATCGTCTTGTTCAGCGCATGGCCGATGTGCAGGTGCCCGTTGGCATAGGGCGGGCCGTCGTGCAGCGTGAAGGGCGCGCGGGGGGTGCCG
>DBBA01000320.1 GCA_002291955.1 Rhodobacteraceae bacterium UBA996
CGTGTCATGTCGCCCGAGGCCTTTGCGGTGCAACCCTTGGGGGATCACTTCCTGCGCGACAAGCCGGTGTTCGCGGCGGTCGCCGCGGATTTCCTGGCCTTTATCGGCGATGCGCGGCTGATCATTCACAATGCCAGCTTCGACATGAAGTTCCTGAACGCAGAACTTGCCCGCCAGGGGCGGCCGCCGCTGGGGTCGGGCCGGGTGGTCGATACGCTGGCGATGGCGCGCGCGCGATTTCCGGGCGCGCAGGCGTCGCTGGATGCGCTGTGCCGCCGCTTCGGCATCGACAATTCATCCCGCACGCTGCACGGTGCGCTTCTGGACAGTGAAATCCTGGCCGAAGTGTACCTGGAGCTGATCGGGGGCCGTCAGCCCGGTCTGGCGCTGGCGGCGGCGCAGCGGGGCGCGACAGGCGCGCAGCAATCCGCGCCGTTGCCCCGGCGACAGGCCCCGCTTCCGCTCCGGTTGACCGAAGCGGAAAAGGCCGCCCATGACGCCTTCGTGGCGGGCATGGGCGAGGCTGCGTTGTGGCGGCGGTTCAGCTCGGCTTGACGGCGGGCGTGGCTGCGGCGCGGCGGGCCAGTTCCTGACGGTAAAGCGACAGGAAATCCACGGTATCGACATTCACCGCCGGGAAGCCCCCGTCGCGCGTGACATCCGAAATGATGCGCCGCGCGAACGGGAACACCATGCGCGGGCATTCGATCATCAGGAACGGGTGAAGCTGTTCCTCGGGAACGCCGTCCACGAGGTAGACGCCGACGTAGTCGAGTTCAAGCAGGAACAGGGTCGCGCCATCGCCCTTGTTCTTCGATGTGATCGTGTACTTCTGCGCGACTTCATACTGGTTGGTCTGCGGCCGCTTCTTGGCGTCCAGACTGACCTGCACCTGGATCTCGGGCGTAACCTCGCCCGAGGCGCCCTTCTGCGACAGGATGTTCTCGAAGCTCAGGTCGCGCACGAACTGGCCCAGCACCTGCATGCGAACCTGCGGCGCCTGCCCCGCCTGGGGTTCGGCTGCGGCAGCCCCTGTCCCGTTACCGTTCTCTGCCATGACCGACCTCCCGAGGTTAGGCGCGGCGGGAGATAGCAGCTAGAGGCGCAACCCTCAATGGCGCGTCCAGCCGGATGGTGCCTGCCGGTCCGGCGGGGGTGCGGTGTCCCGGACTTCGTGCCAGGTCCCGTCGATCACCGTGGGATCGTGGCCCGGATGCCCGCCGCGGGACACGCCGGCCGCCCGCAGGCGCGCGGTGATGGCCGCCTGCACGGGCGGCAGCAGCAGAGCAAGCCCGATGGCATCGGTCAGGAATCCGGGGACCAGCAGCATCAGGCCCGCCAGCACCGCCAGTGCCCCCTGCACCAGTGCCGCCGCCGGATCCTCGCCCCGGTCCAGCGAGCGGCGCATGTCCAGGACCATGCCGACACCCCGGCCGCGCAGGATCGCAGCCCCCGCCACGGTGCCCGCCACGACAAGCCCGAGGGTCGGCCACAGGCCGATCGCGCCGCCCACGACGATGAAAAGCGCGATCTCGATCAGCGGCAGCGCCAGGATGGCGACAATCGGCCACATCGCGACAACTCCTTGGTCCGGGGTGACGGTGGACTTGACCGCCCTTGGCCCTTACATATGTGCGGTGCCGCGACACGCAATCGTCCGTCCGGGCACTGCAGGTGGCGAACGGGCAATCAAAGGGGCAGTGATGAGCGGCGCGATCCTACAGCTACTGGTCCTTGCCGGGATCGCGATCTTCCTGATCCTGCGCTTGCGCAACGTCCTTGGCACGCGCGAGGGGTTCGAGAAGCCGCCCGTGTCGTTGCCCGATGGCGGGGCGACCGCCCGGCGTCGCCCCGACCTCGAGGTGATCGAGGGCGGGCCGGACCGCGACATCACCGACCATGTGCCCGACGGCAGCCCGGCGGCCAAGGCGCTGGCGGCAATGAAGATGGCGGAACCGTCGTTCCATGTGGGCGAGTTCCTGGGCGGGGCGCGCGGCGCCTACGAGATGATCCTGATGGCGTTCGAGCGTGGTGACCTGACCGAGGTCATGCCATTCCTGTCGCGCGACGTGTTCGAGGCGTTTTCCGAGGTCATCGACCAGCGCGAGCAGCAGGGCCTGACGATTGAGGCGAATTTCGTGGGTATCCGCGAACTGGCGCTGCATGAGGCGACGTTCGATCGCGAGACCGGCATGGGCGAGGTTGCCGTGCGGTTTGTCGGCGAACTGACCAGCGTCGTACGCGACAAGGCGGGCGAGATCGTCGAGGGCAACCCTAACGAGATCAAGCGCCAGCGCGATGTCTGGACCTTTGCCCGCAAGATGGGGTCGAACGACCCCAACTGGCAGCTGGTCGCCACCGGCGACTAGGACGCACGCGATGCGGCGGCTGGCACAGGTGGCGGTTGTCGGCATGGCGATGTCCCTGGGATCAGCACAGGCGCAGGACGGGGCACCGGGCGTGACGGCCACGGTCCTGTCGTTCAGCGATCTGCGCGGCTGGGCCGAGGATGACCACGCCGCCGCGCTGTCGGTGTTCACCGAAACCTGCGACATGATCGCCGGTGACGACTGGCAGGCGCTGTGCGCGCTGGCCCGCAGCGGGGCCGCTGCACGGCCGTTTTTCGAGCTGTTCTTTCGTCCCGTGCTGATCGAGGACGGTCAGCCAATGCTGTTCACCGGCTACTACGAGCCCGAGATCGCGGGATCACCGGTTCAGACCTCGAGGTTCCGGGTGCCCCTGTATCGCCCGCCACCCGAGCTGGGATCGGGTCTGTGGCACACGCGGGCCGAGATCGAGGGGCAGGGTCTGCTGGAGGGCCGCGGGCTGGAAATCGCCTGGATCGAGGACCCGGTCGAGGCCTTCTTCCTGCAGGTCCAGGGATCGGGCCGCATCCGGATGCCCGACGGCAACGTGGTCCGGCTGGGCTATGCGGGCCAGAACGGGCACCCTTACGTCTCGGTCGGGCGGGAGCTGGTGCGGCAGGGCATCTATCCGCAGCATCGGGTGTCCGCGGCCACGATCCGCGCCTTTGTCCGCGCCAACCCGGAAGCCGGGGCCGAGCTTCTGCGCAAGAACCCGTCCTTCGTGTTCTTTCGCCAGATCACCGGCGTCCCGCCCGAGCGTGGTCCGATCGGGGCCATGGCGCGGTCGGTGACGGCGGGGCGGACGGTGGCGGTGGACCCGCGGCATGTGACGCTGGGCGCCCCTGTCTGGATCGAGAAGCGGGGCCGGGCGCCCATCCATCGGCTGATGGTCGCGCAGGATACCGGTGGCGCGATCCGGGGTGCGCAGCGGGCCGACATTTTCTATGGCACCGGCGACGAGGCCGGGCGGCAGGCGGGTACGGTCAAGGACCCCGGGCGGATGGTGGTGCTGTTACCCATCGACCGGGCCTTTGCGCTGGCCACCGGCCAGGCGCTGTAGGCGGTGGCCCGCCGCCGCAAGGGGCTGACGCCCGAGGAGCGTGAGCTTTGGGCGCGCGTGGTGGAGCAGACGCAGCCCTTGCGGCGCCCGGCCGCCCCCATGCCCGAGATCACGCCGACGCGGTCCGATCCGGTCGTGCCGCAGCCCGCCCCGCCACTGCAGCCCGATCAGCCGCCGGTCAAACCGTTCCGCGTGGGCGAGGCCGCGCCGGTCGCACGCGCGCATGATCTTGCACCCGGCCTGTCGGCCGGGTTGGCCGCGGCGCCGCTGCGGATGGACCGCAAGCGGTTCGTCCAGATGTCGCGCGGGAAACTGTCACCCGAGGCCCGGATCGACCTGCACGGCCTGACCCTGGCCGAGGCGCATCCGCGCCTGACCACCTTCATCCTGCAGGCGCACGCGAACGGGGCGCGGCTGGTGCTGGTCATCACTGGCAAGGGGCGCTACCGCGACGAGGGCGGCCCCATCCCCGTCCGCCCCGGCGCCCTGCGCCACCAGTTGCCGCACTGGCTGTCGCTGCCCCCCTTGCGCGGGATCGTGCTGCAGGTGTCGGAAGCGCACCTGAAACACGGCGGATCGGGGGCGTTCTACGTTTACCTGCGCAAGGCGGGGTAGGCGCTACAGCATGTAGCGGCTGATGTCGGCCGAGCGGGACAACTCGCCCAGGTTCGCCTCAACATACCCGGCATCGACGGTCACCGCCTGACCGCCGCGGTCGGGGGCGTGGAAGCTCAGGTCCTCGAACACCCGTTCCAGCACGGTGTGCAGGCGGCGGGCGCCGATGTTTTCCACGGCGCGGTTCACCTCGGCGGCGATCCGGGCGAGGGCGGCGATGCCGTCCGGGGTGAAGTCCACCGTCACGCCTTCGGTTCCCAAAAGGGCCGAATACTGCCGGGTCAGGGCGTTGTCCGTCTCCGTCAGGATGCGGACGAAGTCGCCTTCCGACAGGGGCGACAGTTCCACACGGATCGGCAGGCGCCCCTGCAGTTCCGGCAGCAGGTCCGAGGGCTTGGCCACATGGAAAGCGCCGGATGCGATGAACAGGATGTGGTCGGTCCTGACCGGGCCGTGCTTGGTGGAGACCGTCGTGCCTTCGATCAGCGGCAGGAGGTCGCGTTGCACGCCTTCGCGGCTGACGTCCGCGCCCCGGGTTTCGGACCGGGCGGCGATCTTGTCGATCTCGTCAAGGAACACGATGCCACTTTCCTGCACGGCTTCCAGCGCAGTGGCCTTGACCGCCTCGTCATCCAGCAGCTTGTCCGCCTCCTCGC
>DBBA01000022.1:0-191 GCA_002291955.1 Rhodobacteraceae bacterium UBA996
GTGGAACGGGAGGCGCGCCTGCTGCCGCGGCCCGAGGTGGGGGTAGAGGTCGCGGGGCTGGCGGGGTGGGTGCCGCAGCCGCTATCCCCCATGACGGGCGATCCCCCGTCGGTCGGTGTGGCGGCCCGAGCCGTGGCAGCCCGAGCCGTGGCGACGCTTCCGGCGCGGCCACAGGCGGACGGTCCGCTGGA
>DBBA01000022.1:534-934 GCA_002291955.1 Rhodobacteraceae bacterium UBA996
GTGGCCGCGACCCGGCCCCCCGGCTGGGTGCCGCCCTGCATCCTGGGCGAAGGCGAGGCGGCGCTGACGATCTGCGGGAACACGGCGCTGATGGGGCTGCATTCCGAGGAGAACGCGGTCTTTCGCAGGCTGTTTGCCAGCGTGACAGGCAACGACCGCGGGTCCATGATGATCGCCCGCCGAGACTGGCTGCGCGACCGCGACGCCTGCGGGGACGACCGCGCCTGCCTGACGCGCAGCTACCAGTCGCGCATTGCCATCCTGCGCGACACCGACGGGCGGGGGTTCCCCACGCCCCTGCACCGGGCGCAATGGGAACTGAACCGGATCGGCTGCAACGCGGGTCCCGTTGACGGGCGCCCCGGCGGGCAGACCCGCGCCGCCCTGCGCGCGCTGGCTG
>DBBA01000022.1:1247-2989 GCA_002291955.1 Rhodobacteraceae bacterium UBA996
CCGCCCTGCGCGCGCTGGCTGAAAACGGGCAGGTCGCCATTCCCGAGGACCGGCTGGGCACCCCCGACACGCTGGCGAGACTGGCACGGGTGGATGCGGGGGCCTGCTCGATCCTGGCGCGTGCAGCGCTGCGTCCCCAAATGCTGATCGGCAACTGGCGCGTCATCGCGGACTGTCCCGCGGGCACCGTGCTCGGGCCCTCCACGCTGACCTATCGGCTCTCGATCACCCGGATGTCGGACGCGGAGGCCATGCCCGAAGGCCGTGCGACCCGAGATGCCCATTCGCGCCGCCTCGGGCCGCTTGCGGGCCGGGCGCAGTCCTATGTGGCGCGCGCGGGCGGGTGGTCGCTGAACCTGTGGTGGTCGATGGGCGCACCGCCGACCAACATGGCACTCCTGCCCGGCGACGCGCCCGGGCGCCTGCGCGGTACGGACAGCAACGGCTGCACCCTGATCGCCGAGCGCGGCTGAGCGCCACATTCCCCGCGACAGGGCGCGGCCGCACGGATATTCTGGCGGCGTGCAAACCCCGGAGCCCCGTCATGCGGCTGGTCCTTGCCCTGATCCTGATGCTGGCGCCGGTCCCTGCGCTTGCGGCGAAATCGCTGGCGCTGATCATCGGGAACGACAGCTACGCACTGCTCTCGCCCCTCGCCAAGGCGCGGTCCGACGCGCAGGGCTATGCCGTGTTCTTCGGGGCGCGCGGCTTCGAGGTCCACCTGCACCAGGACCTGTCCGGCCGTGCGATGAACGAGGCGCTGGCGACCTTCTACGACCGGATCGAACCGGGCGACACGGTCGTCTTCGTCTATTCCGGCCACGGGTGGAGCGACGGTCGCGAGAACTTCCTGGTTCCCGTGGACAGTCGCGCCACCGGATCGCAGACCCTGCTGGCGGTCGAGAGCGTCCCGCTGCGCAACGGTGTCAACGGGGTCTTGGACCAGATCGCCCTGCGGTCCCCCGGCCTGACGGTTGCGGTCGTCGATGCCTGTCGCAACAACCCCTTCACACCGGCGCAGGGGACCCGTTCGGTGGGCCTCGCGCGTGGCCTGTCGCCGGTTGCGGCGGCCACGGGCACCTTCGTGGCGTTTTCGGCCGGGGAAGGGCAGACCGCGCTGGACAACCTTGGCGGTGACGACCGCGCGCCCTATTCGGTCTTCACGCGGGTCTTCCTTGAAGAGCTGTCCCGCCCGCAGGACCTGCAGGCGGCCTTCAAGGCGACGCAGGCGCGGGTGAACCGGGTCGCCGGTCAGGTCGGACACCAGCAGCGCCCGGCCTATTACGACGAGGTCATCGGGTCGGCCTGCCTGACCGGGATCTGCGCGCCCGAGCCCGCACCGGAACCGCTGGTCACCGCGGCCCTTCCGGGCGTGGCGGCGCCGGACCCGATGCAGGTCGCGCGCGACGAGTGGCGCGACTTCCAGGCGAGCGGATCGGTCGCGGCGCTTCAGGCCTTTGCGCAGCGCCATGCGGGGACGCCCTACGAGCTTCTGGCGCTGGAACGGATCGCGCTTCTTGCGCCGCAAGTGCCCGCCCCGTCTGCCGATGTGCCCGCCGATCCGCCCGCCGATCCGCCTGCGGTGGCCGCACCGGCAACCCCGCCTCCGGCGATCGGTGAGCCGGTGGCCGTGGCACAGCCCGATGCCGGGGTGGCATCACCGGTTCCGGTCGCGCCCGACCCTCCCGGCCTCGAGGGGCTTGAAGCCGGGCTGATTGCACGGGCGCTTCCGGTTGCCCGCC
>DBBA01000128.1 GCA_002291955.1 Rhodobacteraceae bacterium UBA996
ACCGCCGCGGGGGCAGCAACGGCCGCGTCCTCGGGCGAGGCGCGGCGGCCCGCCAGCGTGCGGCGCAGGTCGGCCAGCGCCTCGGTCAGCGCGTCGGACCCGGCGAGGTCCGCGATCCGGTCCTCGAGTGCCGAGACCTTTTCGGCCAGTTCCGCGCCATCGGTCACGCCCACCTCGGCCGCCAGCGCCTCGACCTCGGGCACCAGCGCGGCATGGGCATCCGCCGCGCCGATCTCGGCGGCCAGGTCGCGCACCGTCAGATACGACCGGCCCGAGGCATTGATGAAGTCGCGCCGGGCCGACCCTTCGGCCCGCACGAGATCAAGGAAGCCCTTGTGGGCCGGGTCCCATTCGGCAGGGATGCTGGCCTCGATCGCGGCGATCCTTTCGCGGGCGGCGGTGATGCGCGCCTCGACCTCGGCCCGTTCGGCCAGCGTCTCGGCCTCGTCGCCGCGCAGGCCGCGCAGGTCAAGTTCGAGCCGGCCGATCTGGCCGGTCAGGCGGTCGATCTCGCGCCGCAGGGCGGTGACCTGCACATGCAGCGGGCGGTAGGCCGGGGTCGCGTCGGCGATGGCCACGCGGGCTGCGCGGAACGCCTCGAGCCGGGCGAAGCTGTCGGTCACCCCGTCCAGCGCGCGGTTCAGGTCGTCCGCGCGGTCCTCGGGGATCGCGCCGCCGCCCGCGGCCGTGCGCAGGTCCGCGACAAGGGCCGCCACGCGGTCCTCCTGCTGCGGCACGACCGACAGGAGATGCTCGTCGACGCAGTGCTGCAGGCGCGGATTGCGCGGCGGCGGCGCGTTTTCCGAGGTCAACGACACCCGCGATGGCAGCCAGTTCACCAGCCACGGGTTCAGTGCCGTGATCACCATGGCCGCGATCTGCAGGGCGATGAACGGGATCACGCCGCGGTACATGTTCAGCGTGGTCACCGTGCGGTCGGCGACGCCGCGCAGGTAGAACAGCGCGAAGCCGAAGGGCGGGGTCAGGAAGCTGGTCTGGATGTTCAGCCCGATCATCACCCCCAGCCACACGGCGGTGACGTTCGCCTCGGGGTTCATCAGCAGGATCGGCGCGGTGATCGGCACCACGACGATGGCGATCTCGATGTAGTCGAGGAAGAACCCCAGGACGAAGATCACGACCATCACGACCAGGAACTGCGTCCAGAACCCGCCCGGCAGGCCGGTCAGGAAGTTCTTCACCAGCTCCTCGCCGCCGAAGCCGCGGAAGGCCGAGATCAGCATCGCCGCGCCGAGCAGGATGATGAACACCAGCGACGTGGTCTTGGCGGTTTCCACCATCACGTCGTGCAGCGTGTTCTCGACCCGGAAGGTGCGGGCGGTGGACCAGATCAGCGCGCCGACCAGGACCAGCGACACCACGGCCGCCAGGGCCACGCCGAGATGGTCGCCCGAACGGTCAAGCTGGCGGATGTTCAGGTCGTAGGTCGAGGAGAGGAACCCCAGGACCACGATGCAGGCGAGCGACAGGACCGCCGGGACATAGCGCAGGGCGCCCGTTCCCAGCTTGTAGCCCGCCATCACCATCGCGCCCGCGGCACCGATGGCGCCCGCTTGCGTGACGGTCGCCACGCCCATGATGATCGAGCCGAGCACGATCAGGATCAGCAGAAGCGGCGGGACGACGGCGAAGAACACCTCGACCCAGAAGCGGGCGTCCATGGGCGCGTCGTTGTGCACCGCGGGCGCCCGGGATGGCCGGACCAGCGCGTAGCCGAGGATATAGAGGATGTAGAGCCCGACCAGCATCAGGCCCGGCAGCAGGGCGCCCATGAACAGGTCGCCCGCTGAGGCCGAGACGACCGAGAATTCGGACGGCAGCGAGCTTTCGCCGGTGGCGCGCATGTAGAGGTCGGCGCGCAGCTGGCCCGCGGCATCGACCGCGCTGGTCAGCTGGTCGGCCAGGATGATCAGCACGATGGACGGCGGGATGATCTGTCCGAGCGTTCCCGAGGCCATGATCGACCCGGTCGCCAGTGGCTGGGCATAGCCGCTGCGCATCATGGCGGGCAGGCTGATGAGACCCATCGCCACGACTGTCGCGCCGACGATACCGGTGGTCGCGGCCAGAAGCGCGCCTACCACGATGACCGAGATGCCAAGCCCGCCCGGCAGCGACCCGAAGAGCTTGGCCATGGTGACCAGCAGGTCCTCGGCGATCCGGGACCGCTGCAGCATGATCCCCATGAACACGAACAGCGGAATCGCGATCAGCGTGTCGCGGTCGGCTTCCCAGTAGACCCCGCGAAAGTTCGTGACCCCCGCGGTCAGCCATTCGACCGCCGTGCCGTGGGCGAAGAAGGCCGAGGCCGAGCCCGCAAACAGCGCCCCGGTCCCTGCCGCCATGCCGATGGTCAGCATCGCCGCGCCCGGCAGCGCGAAGGCGACCGGAAAGCCGATGCCCAGCATCAGCATCATCATCCCGATGAGGATGGCGAGAAACACGAGTTCCATGGCTCAGGCTCCGGTCGCGGGGTGGGCGGCGACCGGCTGCGGTGCCATGCGGCCGGGGTTGGCCGGGTCGGGATCGCCGCGCCAGTCGGCCGCGGCCTTGAGCAGGTAGGCCGCGAACTGCAACAGCATCGTCACCGCAAAGACCAGAAGGAACGCGGCCAGGAAGTACTTGGTGAACATGCCGAACCCCTGCTGGCCCTGTTCGAAGCGCAGGATCGGTCCGTTGATCACGCTGGCCGCAGACGCCGTGCCGATCACTAGGATCAGCCAGCACAGCGGCATCCCCAGCGCCACCGAGCCGAAGCCGTTGACCAACGCCTGCGCCCGCCGCGACATGCCGGCGTAGAACACATCCACGCGGACGTGCCCCTCCTCGGTCAGGGTATAGGCCGAGGCGAACAGGAACAGCGCGGAATAGAGCATGCGGATGTAGTCGGCCATGTAGGCCTGTTCGTACGAGAACACGAAGCGGCCGATGACGACCAGAAGCTGCGCCGCGACGACCATCAGGCCCAGCCAGATGAAGCCGAGGCCCCGCAGGAACAGCGCCAGCACGAAAGACAGCGCGACCAGCGGCAGGTGCACCCAGGTGCCGCGGAACTCGGCCTGGCCGAGCTGGGTGGCAAGGGGTTCGCCCACGAGGGCGGGCAGCAGACCCTCGACCCGGACCGCCGAGATCACGGCATCGGCGGTGCCTGCGATCAGGACGGCGAGGAAGGCGCCGCGGACGAGGTAGGCGACAAGCCCGGAGATGCGGGCGCTGTCATCGCGGAACGATGCGGCCCGCAGGGACAGCGCGACCGCGGCCACCACCGCCAGCGCATAGGCCGCCGCCGCAAGGTACCCGCCGCTGCCCGACAGGACCGACCGCGCCGACCCCTGCCCCATCCAGAACATCAGGTGGTTCTCGACCAGGAAGGCGGTCAGCACGGTGACCGTGCCCCAGGCCACCAGACGCACCAGAAAGGCCAAAGGTCCCGTCGCGGGCTGGCCCGCCGCGGCATAAGTCATGGAAGATCACCCCGTCGGTACGGCGCCCGTTACGGCTGCCTTGTCGTTGAACCGGGCGCGCGAGCCTGCACGCCCGGTCGTGTCGTGTCGTGTCGTGTGGCCTCAGTTCAGGCCGAGCACCCGGTTGCGTTCCAGGATGTAGGGCACGTCGGCGATGTTCAGCCAGCCCGAGACCTGGTTGCGCGCGGCCTCGAAGGCCTCGTGCATGCGGTTGGCGAGGTCCGAGTGCTGGCGCGTCTCGTCGAACACCTGCTGGGCGGCGTCACCGAAGCCGTCGTAGACGTCCTCGTTGAACTGGCGCAGTTCGACGCCGTGATCGTTGATCAGGCGCTGCAGGTACACGCCGTTGTTGGCGTTCAGTTCGGCCAGCATGAAGTCGTTCTGTTCGGCCGCCGCGACCTTGATCGCGGTCTGCACCCAGGTCGGCAGCGAGGTGAGCCACGACTTGTTGCAGGTGAGCGACAGCATCGAGCCCGGTTCGTGCACGCCCGGCCAGTAGTAGTACTTGGCCGCCTCGTAGAACTTCAGGAAGTAGTCGTTCCAGGGACCGACGAATTCCGCCGCGTCGATCGCGCCCGACACGAAGTTCTCGTAGATCTGGCCGCCCGGCAGCGACACGATCGAGGCGCCCATCTTGGCGAACATGTCGCCGCCGAGGCCCGGGATGCGGTAGCGCAGGCCGCGGAAGTCGGCGGGATCGTTGATCTCGACGTTGAACCAGCCGCCCATCTGCAGGCCGGTGTTGCCCGCCATGAAGCCCTGCAGGCCGTATTCGCCCGCCAGTTCGTCCCACAGCTGCTGGCCACCCAGGTGGTGGATGAAGGCGTTCTGCTCCATCGCGGTCAGGCCGAAGGGCACGCCGGTGATGTAGCCCCAGGCCGGGTGCAGGCCCTTCCAGTAGTAGTCGGCCGAGTTGTAGGCCTGTGCGTTGCCCGACGACACGGCATCCAGCACGTCGAACGCGCCCACGCGTTCGCCGGGGGCATAGTATTCAACGGCCAGGTAGCCGTCGGTGATCTCGCCCAGGCGTGCGGCCAGGCGTTCCGCCCCGGTGCCGAGGCCCGGCAGGCCCCGCGGCCAGGACGAGACGATAACCATCGGCACGCGCTCTTGCGCGAGGGTCGGCGTGGCCAGCCCCGTCGCGGCTGCCGCGCCGGTGGCAAGTCCGGCCGTCCGCATGAACTTGCGTCGATCCATGTAGTCCTCCCCAGTTTTCATGCCAGCCCGCTCCCGTGGGCCGGTCCGCGCCCATAAACCACAAGGGATGCCCTGTGCAAACCCTGTTAGCGGTAGCTAGTGCGCGAGGTGGCGCGCGTCACGACATTTTCTTGCGTGCGTGCAGGGACTGCCTGAAAAACGGGCAGGTTCCCGGAAAATCCCGCAAGATGAGCAGCTTGTTGCGGCGTCAGGCGGCCGGATGCGGCCATCCGGGCATAAGGATCGAGGCATCGCCATAACTGAAGAAGCGGTAGCGGGTGGCGATGGCATGGGCGTAGAGGTCCATGATCCGGTCCCGCCCCATGAGGGCGGATACCAGCATCATCAGGGTGGACCGGGGCAGGTGGAAGTTCGTCATCAGGGCATCGGCCGCGCGGAAGCGGAAGCCCGGGGTGATGAAGATGTCGGTGTCGCCGCGCCAGGGTTGGACCGTTCCGGTCACGGCGGCGGCGCTTTCGATCAGGCGCAGGGCGGTGGTGCCGACCGGGATCACCCGGCCGCCCGCGGCGCGGGTCGCGGCGATGTCGGCTGCGGCCTGCGGCGTCACCTCGCCCCATTCGGCGTGCATCCTGTGGTCATTCACGTCATCGACCTTGACCGGCAGGAAGGTGCCCGCGCCCACATGCAGGGTCACGTGCGTGAAGCCGACCCCCCGCGCGGCGAGTGCCGCCAGCAGCGGGTCGTCGAAATGCAGGCTCGCGGTAGGGGCGGCGACCGCGCCGGGACGTGCCGCCCAGACGGTCTGGTAATCCGTGCGGTCGCGGTCGTCGGCCTTGCGCTTCGCCGCGATGTAGGGGGGCAGCGGCATCTGCCCGGCCTCGGCCAGGGCCGCGTCGAAATCGTCGCCCGTCAGGTTGAAGGCCAGCAGCGCCGCGCCGTCATCGACGCCCTCCAGCCGCGCGGACAGGCGGGGCGAGAACGTGATCGTCTCGCCCACCCGCACCTTGCGCAGGGGCTTCATCAGCGCCCGCCACAGCCCGCCCGGCCGGGGGTCGAGCAGCGTCGCCTCGACCCGCGCCACGGCACCGTCGCGGGTGCGGGTGCCGTGCAGGCGCGCGGGGATCACGCGGGTGTCGTTCAGCACCAGCCGGTCGCCCGGGGACAGGAGCCGCGGCAGGTCGGTCACAACGCCATCGCGCTGCCAGTCCGTTCCGGCCGCCAGGAGTCGGGCCGAGGAGCGCGGGCTTGCGGGGCGCGTGGCGATAAGATCCTCGGGGAGGGCAAAGTCGAAGTCGGACAGTTTCACGGGGTCACTCTCGGGGGCACTCTTTGGGTCAGCGGTCAGCCGGGCGGCAGGTCGCGCGCGACGTCGGGCGGGCGGCGGAAGATGTCGCGCAGGCCGCCCGGCGTCAGGATCGACAGGGGGTTGACCGACACCTGCGGGGCATCTGCCGGGCCGGTCATGCGGAACGACACGCCGAACAGCCCTTCGCCCGCGCGGGATGACACCACCTGCCCGATCGCGTTGAGGAAATAGACGGGCGACACGGTTCCCTGCAGGTCGATTCGGCGCGCGGCGGTGTCGTAGAGGCCGTCGAGCGAAAGGCCAAGGGACGGCCCTTCGGCCGACAGGCTGTCAAGACGGACCAGCCCCGGGCGGATGCGGAAGCGCGCGGTCACGTCGGCAAAGGGGATGCCGCTGCCGCCCATCTGTTCCAGAAGTCCCACGACGCTGACCGCGGACAGAAGCTGCGCCACGGCGGGGGCGTCGCGCAGGCGGGTGTCGGTGATGCGCGCCTCGCCGCGCCACTGGCCGGGGCCGCCGTCGGGGACCAGCGTCAGGTCCAGCGCCCCGCCCGCGGCGCCGCGGAAGATGCCCGCATCGCGTGCGGCCGCACCAGCGTCGTCGGCCACCACGCGCACGGCAAACCCGCCCCCCGTCGCGGGGTCGATCCGGCCGCGGATCGGGGTGCCGCCGTTCAGCCGTCCGTCGAAGCCCCCCGACAGGCCGCCGCCGCGCCCGACGGCGAACTCGCCCCGGAACCCGTCCACGCGGATCCCGTCGCTGACCGTCACGCGGTCGAGCGCCACGGTCAGCGGCCCATTCGCCCCCCCACGCCCGCCGCCGAGGTCGGGCAGGCGTCGCAGGTCAAGCGCGCCGCCGGCAAGCGTCACCGCAAGGGGCGCGCCGTCACCGCGGGTTTCCAGCGTGACCGGGCCGTCCAGCCAGCGCCCGATCTGCAGGCGCGCAAGGCGCAGCGCCTCCAGCCCGCCGCCCGGCGCAAGGTCGAGCCGCCCCTCGGCGGTCAGCCCGGGCGCATCCAGCACCAGCCGCGTGACCTGAGGCGCGGGGCCGAGGCGCCCCTCGATCTCGAGCCGGCCGGTGGTGTCGGGCGCCTTGGTCCAGCCGACCTGCGGCAGGGACAGCCGCAGTCCCGCAAGGTCCGAGGTCAGCCGGAAGGTCGGCGCCTCGCCCCGCGGCAGGTCGAGGACCAGGGCGCCGGTTCCGGCCCCGTCCACGGCGCCCGGGGGCAGAGCGATGCCGAAGGCCGCCAGTGCGTCGGGCGTGAGCGGCACCGACCCTTCGACCCGCGGGGGCGCGGGCAGACCTGGCGCGTCCGGGGTTGCCGGGACCGTCGCGCTGGTGAAGCGCCCGGTGACCGGCACGCCGTCGAGCGTGGCGGTGCCCGCGATCTCGACCCCCCGGTCCCGGGCGGCGGTCAGGTCGAGGGCGTCGGCGGCCAGGCGGCGACCGGGCACCAGGCGGTCCGACAGCACGTCGGTCAGCCGGGCCGTGGTCTGCCAGAAGATGGCCGAGGGCGGCACGTCCGGGCCCATCGGGAAGGTCACCTGCGCGGTCGCATCGACCCGCGCGGTGGCAATGTTGGCGGGCAGGCCGATCCGTTCGGCCAGCCGGACCGGTGGCAGGGCAAGCGTGGACAGCGCGGCCTCGGCCCCGCCGGAGGCGCGCAGGTCCAGCGTGGCCTGGCCGGGGCGCGCGCGGACGTCGGCGACCTGGAACACGGTTCCCGCGACATCCAGCGCACCGCCCGTCGGCGCCCGCATCTGCCCGGCATCGGCCACCACCACGAAGCGCCCGTCGGGATCGAGCACGGCATGGCCGCGTGCGCCGTCGACCACCGGCAGGGCGGGGTGGACGCGCACGCGGGTGTCGCGGAAGCGCAGGTCGGCGGCGATCTGCGGCGGGGCGCCCTGTTCGGCGCGCAGTGAAAGGTTGGCGTCGTCGATGGTGCCGCCCTGCAGGTTGCGTTCGACCCAGCCGCGCGTGACCGGCACAAGCCCCGCGGGCCAGAGCGGCAGGATCGCGCCCGCATCGACCCCGGCGGTCGCGACATCGGCCGCCACCTGCCAGCCGCCGGGACCGACGCGCGCCGTCCCCTGGCCGGTCACCCGCAGGTCGCCCTGGCGCAGGGTCGCCTGTCCGATGCGCAGGGTGAACGGATCGAGCGCCAGCGCGAAATCGACCCAGCCCTCGTCGACCCGCACCGGGACGGCCATGCCTTCGGGGTGGACCTCGGCACCGGTCAGGCGCAGTTGCGCCGTCAGGCCGCGCGGCCAGCCGTCCTGCAGGTCGGTCAGCCAGATGGTGCCGGCCGCGCGCGCAGTCGCCAGATCGCTATCGAGCGTCAGGGCCGACAGGTCCACCCGCGCCGCGGCCGCGTTATAGGACAGGGCCGCCCGCGCGGAGCGGAACGGCACCGGCGCGGCGCCTGCCGCGGGCCGCAGCGCGCCTTCGCCAAGGTCGAGCGTGGCGGACAGGGCGGCCAGTCCGACCTTCCCCGCGCGGACCGGCGCATCGGCGGGCAAGGGGCCGAACCGGGCCGCGATGGTGCCCGAGGCGCGCGTGTCGAGGACCGCGAGCGGTGCCAGCGCCGGGGTCTGGGCGGCGATGTCGGCGGCGGTCGCGTCCTGGAAGGCTGCGGTCACGCGCAGCCCCGCGCGGCCCTTGTCCGCATCGAGCCGGGCCTGAAGCCCCGCCAGCGTCTCGGTCCCGTTGAACACCTCGGCCGACAGGTCGAGCGCGAGGGCGTCGGCGGTCTGGACAAAGCCCACGCGCCCGTCGGTCACGGTCCAGACCCGGCCCGACCGGGCATCTTCCAGCGTGATGGTCAGCCCGTCGGCCGTCACCCGGTCGAGCCGCGCCAGGGGCGTGCCGGGGGCGGTCAGGCGGTCCAGCCGGGCGATCAGTTCGGGGATGGTGCCCTGCCCGGCCAGCCCCCCTCCGAAGGCCAGGTCGAAGGTCCCGTCGGCCCGGCGCAGCACGCGGACCTCGCCGCCGGTCAGGTCGAACACGGTGGGCACGACCTGGCCGTCCAGCAGACGTTCCGGGGCCAGCCGCGTGCGCATCCGGGCGACGCGGATCAGCGCCTCGCCCCCCGGCCCGTTGATCGCCACGTCGCGCAGGCTGACGCGCGGGGTGCCGTCGCGACCCACCAGGACCTCGCCGCCGCCGATCGTCAGGCGGTAGGGCGCAAAGGCCGCTTCCAGCCGCGTCTCGATCAGGCCGGTGACCGCCGACGGCAGTGGCAAGGTCCGCCCGGTCAGGGCGAGCACCGCCACGACCAGAAGGGCCGCGAGCGTGCCAAGGGTCACGACCGACCACAGGCCGATGCGGTGCACCGTCCGTCGCCGCTTGCGCGGTCCCTGCCCTGCTGCCGGTCCGGTCACGCGTCCGCCTGTCCTGCCATCCTGCCCCGCGGGGTCGACCGGGGACTTTAACTCTGCCGCCTCCGGTCTAGAACGCATCGCATCGGAAGCCCAACAAGGATTGCGTGAGATGATCGACGCCGGTGATGCCGCCCCCGATTTCACCCTGCCCCGCGACGGTGGCGGCGAGGTGACGCTGTCGGCCCTGCGCCCGAAGGCGGTGGTGCTGTATTTCTACCCCAAGGACGACACGTCTGGCTGCACGGTCGAGGCCAAGGACTTTACCGCGGCAGCGGGGGACTTCGCGGCGGCGGGCGCGGTCGTGGTGGGCATTTCCAAGGACAGCGTGAAGAGCCACGACAAGTTCCGCGACAAGCACGGGCTGGACCTGGTGCTGGCGTCGGACGAGGCGTCGGACGTGTGCGAGCGCTACGGCGTCTGGGCCGAGAAAAGCATGTATGGCAAGAAAT
>DBBA01000244.1 GCA_002291955.1 Rhodobacteraceae bacterium UBA996
CGCGTGATGAAGATGCGGCCGTCGGGCGCGGCCAGGCCGTTCACCGGGTCGATCTCGTAGATGTGCACGGGGATGCGCGGCAGGTCGAGCGCGGCGGCCATCCGTTCGGTGTGGTGGCGCAGGACCGGGTCCACCAGTTCGGTGGACCGCGCATCAAGGTCGCGCGCGGTGCGCCAGACCGAGAAGCGGTAGACGACCAGCCCGTAGGCGATCACGAGAAGGATGGGCGCAAGCTTCAGCATGGGGCGGATATGGGGCCCGCGCGCGCGCAGGGCAACGGTTGCCTGCCCGTCACCCGCGCGCCGTGCCCGCATGCCACAGCCACCAGCCCAGCGCCGCAGCACCTGCGCCCGCGGCCACCATGCCCAGCGCATTGCCAAGGGTGGCCTGGGCGGCCTCGATCCTGCCCGCGGCAGCATAGCCCGCGCCGACATAGAGCGTGACCCAGACCGCCTCACCCGCAATCTCCCAGGGCGTGAAGCAGCGCAGCGGCATGGCCGACAGGCCCGCAGCCACATTGACCCAGGGACCGAGCGGCGAGACAAGCCAGCGCGACAGGAAGACCGCAATGCCGCCGCGGCGGTCGAGAAAGCCCCGCGCCCGGTCGAGTGCCTCGCGGCGGGCAGGGCGGGTCTGCATCCAGCGTCCGAACGGGCCGGCGGACGCGCGGGCGGCAAGATAGCCCGCATGGTCGCCCGCCACGGCGCCGGTCAGCGCGCCCAGCACCGTCTGCCACAGCGCGATATCCCCCGACGCGGCAAAGGCCCCGCCCGCCAGCATGACCAGGGACGCCGGGATCGGCAGGGCCAGGCAGGACAGGAACGTGGACACCACGATCAGGGGCAGGCCCCACACCGCGACCAGGGCCAGCAGCGCGTCCGTCATGGCACGGTGCGCACGGCGGCAAGGGCGGCCTCGAGATCGGCAAGGAACCGGTCGAGCGGGACGCCCCGCGCGGCGGCGAGCTGCGCCAGCGTGGTGCGGGCCCCCAGGCCGTCGCGCGCGCCCGCAGGCCAGTCGAGGGCGCGGCGCATCGTGTCGGGTGAGACGTCGCGCAGGCGCACGACGTAGCGGGGGTCATCCAGCCCTGCAGGGCCGCCTCCGGGTCGGGGGACGCCATCGCCCAGAGCAGGGCCAGGACGACCGTCCGCAGCGCAAGCAGCGCAAAGGCCGCCGCGAGCACCAGGAACAGGACCCCCGCAACCGGACGGCGGCGCGCGGCGCGGACCAGCGCACGCGCCGTGTGCATCACAGCATCCGTTCGAGCGCGATCGTCAGGAACAGGCCTGCCAGGGCAAAGGCGATACCGTGGACGGCCGCGTACTGCGCGATGTCCAGCCGGTTACCCTGCCGTGCCCGCGCCCGAAGGGCGCCGAACAGGCCGCCGAACACCAGCCCTCCCAGAACGATCATCGCCGCGTCACCTCTGCCGTGTTCCGGGTGTCCGGGTCCCGCGTATCGGGCCGTGGCGGCGCGAGCGAGGCCATCTCGGCCGCGCGCAGCCGCACCTCGGCATCGGACGAGAACCCGTAGCGTCCCCAGCCAAGCGCGTCCATCCGGATCGCGCGAGCTTCCTGCGGGCGGTTCAGGCGGTCCAGCGCCTCGGACTTGATGAGCAGCATGGTCGCCAGCAGGCCCGCGTTTTCGGCCGCGGCCACGGTGGGCGCGGCGCCGTCGATCAGGGCGGCGGCGGCCTCGGCATCCCCGGCCGACAGGGCAAAGGCAGCCAGCTGCATCGCCACATGCGCGGCCTGGAGCCGGGTCGCGGGGTCCGCGCGGAACACCTCGCCCGCCGCGGCGAAGCCTTGCAGCGCGGCGCGCGCGTCCAGGCCCAGCGACAGCCGCGCGAGCGAGAACTGCGCGAAGCCCAGCCGCACGTCGCGCCACCCCTCGGCCCGGGCGATGGCCACGGCGCGCTCGGCGGCGCCACGGCGGCGGAAGGACGCGGTGCCCGGACCCAGCGCCTCCTCGATGGCGGCGCTGAAGGCGCGCGGCGTGGCACCGGGGATGCCCCGCGGGGCGATCCGTTCGCCATCGGGGTTCAGCCGGGCAAGGATCCCGGGAATCGCGGCGGCGACCTGGTCGCGGGTCATGCCCGACCGCAGCGCGGGATCGTAGGTGGCGCGCAGCATCAGCATGTCGAAGCCGGTCAGGATGGCGTGGAAGTTGTCATCGTTGAACACGCTGTCGGGCAGGCGGTAGAGGTCGTTCAGCGGCCCCATCGCCTGGGCCAGTTCCTCGTGCAGGCAGTCGCGCGTTTCCTGCGGGCTGACGTCCGAGGGCAGGAACACCGCCAGCCGGTCGCGCACGGTCAGGGTCATCCAGTCGACCCGGGGCGTGCGGCGGACCCGCTGGTATTCGGCCCAGCCCGACACGCGGGGGGCCACGAAACAGGCCGCGAACGGAACCGCACGGCGCAGCTCGGCCCGCGAGATGACCTCGATCGTGATGCTGGCATCGGATGTGGCCGGGACGCGCCGGATGTCGAGGTCCGCCTCGCGCCGGAAGCGCGAGATCAGGCGGTCGAGATCGCTGTCGAGGGTGGGCAGGGCGCGTCCCGTGACCCGCAGGGTGATCGGTCCCTCGAACCGGGTGAACACCGGCAGCGGCCGGCCGCTTTCCAGCGCGAAGGTCAGGTCGAGGAAGTCCTGCGCCATGTCGGCGTTGGCGCGCAGCGGCAGGGCGGGGCGCGTTGCGCCGAAGCGGCGCATCGGCGGCAGGGCGACCTCGGCGGGCGCGCTCCGCGCGACGGGGGCCGCGCCGGGCTCGGGTTGCGGGACGCATCCCGCAAGCACCAGTCCCGCTGCCACGACCAGCCCCAGAAGGCGGCAACCCGGCCACCGCCCACCCGTCCACTGCACGGCCGCAGGCCAGGTCCGGCATGCGCCGGGCCCGCAGGGCAGGGGCAGGACAGGGGGACAGGCAGACGACACGGGGGACGCTCCGGCACGGTGCACCGAAGCCCGGTGCCACGGGCAACATCGCAGACCGCGCGGGCGCCCACAACCGACCGCGGCATCATCGCGGCCTTGTGCTTACCGAATCTTCAGGGCTTGCGGCCTGTGCGGGCCCTGCGGGTGATCGAAAGGATCACGTCATGTTCCAGGCATTGCTGCGCGGACGCGCCACTTCCCTTGCACCGTCGGAACCCCTGCTGGCCGAGGTCGCTGCGGCGGGGGCGCCGATGGCCCGGTTCGATGCGCAGGGGCGGCTGGTCTCGGCGACACCCCCATTCCTGGCCTTGTCCGCCGATCCCGTGCCCGGCACGCCGCTGGCCGACATCGCGCTGCCCGAGGGGGTGCGCGACCACGCGGGTCTGATGGCCCGGCTCGCAGCGCCCGAACCCCTGCGTGCGCGGTTCCGCGGCCGGACCCGGCACGACGGGATCCTGGTGTTCGAGGGGCTGTGCACCCCGGTTCCGGCCGCCCGGGGCGGCGGATGGGTGCTTCTGGCGCTCGATGTCACCGAACGGGCCGCACAGGATGTCGCGCGCGAGAACCTGCTTGCCGCGCTGGACGACGTGATCGTGCGGGTGGATTACAGCCTCGACGGCATCCTTGTGGGCGGCAACGCGGCACTGGAACGGGCCGTCGGCGCGCCGACCAGCGCGATGAAGGGCATGCCGCATACCGCCTTCCTGTTCCCCGAGGATGCGGAACCCGCCGCGCATGGCGCCTTCTGGGACCGTCTGCGCCGGGGCGAGGCGATCCAGGGCGAGTTCCTGCGCCGCGGCAGCAAGGGCGAGGCGCTGTGGTCCAGCGGGGCCTACATTCCCGTGCCCGGTCTGGACGGCCGGATCAGCCATGCCTCGGCCGTGGTCATGAACATCACCGAGGAAAAGGCCGCGGCGCTCGACGCGATCGCCAAGATCGAGGCGATCAAACGCGGCCAGGCGGTGGTGGAGTTTGACCTGACCGGCCGCATCCTGGCGGCCAATGACACCTTCCTTGCGACCACGGGACTGAGCGGGCAGGACGTGCGCGGTCGCCACCACCGCACGCTCATGCCCCCGGCCGAGGCCGCCGCGCCGGCCTATGTGGCGTTCTGGGACCATCTGTCCTCGGGCGGCAGCTTCACCGGAGAGGTGCTGCGCCTGCGGCCCGACGGGACCGAGGTCTGGCTGCAGGCGACCTACACCTGCGTGCGCGACCTTGCCGGCCGCCCGGTCAAGGTCATCAAGACCGCGAGCGACATCACGGCCCGCAAGCGCGCGGTCGCCGCGCTGAGTGCGGCCATCGCGCAGCTTGCGGGGGGCGATCTGACCGTGTCGGTGCCCGGTCCCTTCACCGGGGACCTGGAAGCCGTGCGCGGTGACTTCAACGATGCCGTCGCCCGGCTGGGCAGCACCATCTCGACCGTGGTGGCGCGCGCCCGCGCCCTGGCCGACGAGGTCGCGTCGATCACCGCGGCCACCACCGCACTCAGCAAGCGGACCGAGGTGCAGGCGGCCGACCTGGAACGCAGCGCGGCCTCGCTGCCGTCGCTGTCGCGGTCGGTGGCGGGAACGGCCGCCGGCGCGCGCGAGGCCGAGGTTACGGCCCGCGCGGCCCGCCAGCGCGCCGATGCCGGGCGCGCGGTCGTCGAGGAAACGGTCGGAGCGATGGAGGCGATCGCGCAAAGCTCGACCGCGATCACCCGGATCACCGCGGTGCTGTCCGACATCGCGTTCCAGACCAACCTGCTGGCGCTGAACGCGGGCGTCGAGGCGGCGCGGGCGGGCGACAGCGGGCGCGGCTTTGCCGTGGTGGCCGCCGAGGTCCGGCAACTGGCGCAGCGGTCCGCCGATGCCTCGCGCGAGATCGCCCAGATGATCGATGCCTCGGTCGCGCAGGTCGGCAACGGCGTCGCGCTGGTCAACCGCACGGGCGAGGCGCTGGTCAAGATCGCCGCAGCCGTGGAACAGATCGACGCGCAGATGTCGGCCATGGCCGACGCCGCATCGCAGCAGTCGGCCTCGCTGTCCGAGATCAATGCGGCCGTCGGGCGGCTGGACCAGGTCACCCAGCAGAATGTCGCGATGTTCGAGGAGACGTCGGCATCGACACAGGCGCTGTCGGACCTGACCGGCGACATGGTGTCGGGCACGGCGGCGTTCGCGTTCGGCACTGCGCAGGATCCGGGCGCCAATCGACGCGGGCCCGACCGTGCCGAGATGTCGCCCGCGTCCCGGCGCCGGCACGCCTGACCCCGCGCGCGGTCCGGGTCGCCCCGGATCGGATCGCCGGGCTACTCCCGCATGCACCGCGGGCGGGCGCACCCTGCCGCGGTTCGGGTCGCGGGTCAGCCTCTGTGCCCCGATCCGATCACTGCAATGGTCCTGCGTGCCCCCGGACAGGCACCGGTCCACTGGGGTGGCGCCGCCGCACGGGCACAGGGTCGGGCTGCGCGTGGTGCGGCCCCCGGGTGACCCGGTTCGGCCACCTTGGCAACCGGTACCGCGTCGGCGCGGATTCGGGTCGGTCGCGGGTCCGGGGGGCACGGGGCGGCACCCGCCGGCGAGGGGCGGCGCGCGACGACGGGGCCCGCGGCGCGCCCACGTGCCGCCCTGCCCCCCCGCCTGGATTTCCACCCGAATCCCGCATGATGCGGGGCACAGTTCACACTCGCGGCAAGGCCGGTCCGCCCCCCGCGATCCGCTAGTGACTTCCCGCCGGGCATCCGCTACACGGGCGCCGATGGAGGGAGCCGGATGGCAGATACACACCCAGGGACGCCGTCCGGTGGTCACGAGGGAACACAGATGAAAGCCGAAGTCTTCCTGCCTGCCGATTACCGCCCTGCCGAGGACGAGCCGTTCATGAACGAGCGGCAACTGGCGTTCTTCAGGAAGCTCCTGCTCGAGGAGAAGGCCCGCGTCCTGTCCGAGAGCAAATCCACCATCGAGGGGCTCCAGGACAGCACCCGCAACATCCCCGACCTGGCCGACCGGGCCAGCGAAGAGACCGACCGCGCGCTGGAACTGCGCATCCGTGACCGGCAGCGCAAGCTGATCGCCAAGATCGACTCGGCCCTGCGCCGGATCGACGAGGGCGAGTACGGCTATTGCACGGTGACGGGCGAGCCGATCTCGCTCAAGCGACTGGAAGCGCGGCCGACGACCACGCTGAGCCTGGAAGCCCAGGAGAAGCACGAGCGGCGCGAGCGCGTGCACCGCGACGAGTAGGGCCGCGGCCGGACCCCGGGCACAGGGGCCGGACCGGGAACCTCCCCTCTCCCCGCGGGAGAGGGAACCGGCGCGCGCGGGCTGTCAGCCCGCCGCATCCAGCGCGTCGATGATCGCCCCGAAGTCCGCCGCCTTGAGCGAGGCGCCGCCGACCAGCGCCCCGTCCACGTCGGGCACCGCGAAGATGTCGCCCGCGTTCGACGGCTTGACCGACCCGCCGTACAGGAGCCGGATCCCCGCGGCCGTGTCGGCGCCGAGGCGGTCCGCCAGGCGCGCCCGCAGGAACCCGTGCACCTCGGCGATCTGGTCGGTCGTGGCGATGCGCCCCGTGCCGATCGCCCAGACGGGTTCATAGGCCACCACCAGGTTCCCGCCATGCGCGCCGTCGGGCACCGACCCGGCCAGCTGCGCCGCCACCACATCCAGCGTGGCGCCCGCGTCGCGCTGGGCCAGCGTCTCGCCCAAGCAGACGACGGGGATCAGGCCCGCGCCCTGCGCAGCGGCGGCCTTGGCACGCACCGCGGCATCCGTCTCGCCGTGGTCAGTGCGGCGTTCCGAGTGACCGACGATCACGAAGGTCGCGCCCGCGTCGGCCAGCATCGCGGCCGAGACATCGCCGGTATGGGCGCCGGACACGGCGGCGTGGCAATCCTGCCCCCCCAGCGCCACGCGCCCGGCGATCCCCGATGCCCGCGCGATCAGCGTGGCCGGAAGGCACAGCAGGACCTGCGACGGGCCCGCGGGCCGCGCGGCGAGGGCCGTGACCTGCGTCAGGTCGGCGGCAAGGCCGTTCATCTTCCAGTTCCCGGCCGCCAGTCTGGTGCGCATCATCCCCTCCCTCGGTTGCGGGTCGGGCATGGCAAGCCCGGGGGACAAGGTCAAGCGCGCGTCCGGATCGCGTCAGACACCCCGTCAGGCGCCCGGTGCAGCACGTTCGGCGGCCAGTTCCTCGGCCGACTTGAACTTGATCGACTCGCCGCAGCCGCAGGCCTCGGCCACGTTCGGATTGCGGAAGCGGAAGCCCGACGACAGGAGCGTGCTTTCGTAGTCGATTTCCGTGCCGAACAGGAACATCTGCGCCATCGGCGCGATCATCACGCGCGCGGCGCCCTGGTCCACGACCTCGTCCATCGGGTTCACCGTGTCGGCGAAGTCCATCGTGTACTCCATGCCCGCGCAGCCGCCCTTCTTGACGCCGATGCGCAGGCCGGAATGGCCCCTGGTCGCCATCAGCCGGGCGATCTGCGCCTCGGCGGCGGGGGTCAGAGTGACGGCGGACTTGCCGGGAATGCCGAACATGGGAGCCTCCGGGGTTGACCTTCAATCTAGGTGGGTCGGGGGGCGCTGCCAAGGCGGGGGCGGCCGGTGGCAGCGCGCCGTGCTACATGAACCCCAGTTCCAGCCGCGCCTCGTCCGACATCATGTCCATGCCCCACTGGGGTTCCCAGGTGATGTCCACGTCCACCTGCTTGACGCCGGGCACCGCACCGACCGCATCGGCGACCCAGCCCGGCATCTCGCCCGCCACGGGGCAGCCGGGTGCGGTCAGGGACATGATGATGCGCGTCGCCCCCGCGGCGTCGATGTCGATGGTGTAGACCAGCCCCAGGTCATAGATGTTCACCGGGATTTCCGGGTCGAACACGGTGCGGCAGGCCTGCACTACCGCGTCATACAGGGGATGGTCCGTCGTGGACGGCCGGATGAGGGGCGTTCCTTCCATCGGCGTCGTGTCGGTGATCGTGGTATCGGGGGGCATGTATGTCGATCCCGTCTATTTCCGAGTGAAGATATAGGGAAATGGCGGCCGGGGTAAACCCGGGTCGGCACATCTTCCGGGGGTTGGGTGAACGTGGCCCGGACCGTCAGACCCTGCACCGTCAGACAATGCCGCCCGCGTATTCGTAGGAGCAGACGCGGTCGTCGCTTTCCGCGGGGACCAGGACCCATATGCCAAGGCCGGGTTCGCCGATGGCTTCGGCGATGATCACCGGCGGGCATCGCGTCAGCGGGCGGTCGGCGTCAAAGGGCAGGTCGGCGCGCGGGAACTGGCGCCGCGTCGGTGTGCCGACCGGGCCCGGCAGGCGGGGGGCCGGTCCGCCTGCGGCCGCGTCGGGTGTTGCGGCCCGATCGGGGTCACGGGGGGGTGTGACGGTCATGGCGGGTGCTCCTCCGGTCCATGGGTCTGGACGCGCGCAGGCTACCACAGGACCGATTGCGGCGCGTCGGCAATCATTCCGGACGGGTCGGGGGCATGACCCGGCACATTGTCGGTGCGGGACAGACGCCTTATGGAGGCGCGATGACCACGCCGGTATCCTTCACGCTTGCCGCCACCGACGGCGCCGCCCGCACCGGCGTGATCCGCACAGCCCGCGGCGACATCCGCACGCCCGCCTTCATGCCGGTGGGCACGGCGGCCACCGTCAAGGCCATGCTGCCCGGATCGGTGCGCGCCACCGGCGCCGACATCCTGCTTGGCAACACCTATCACCTGATGCTGCGCCCCACGGCCGAACGCATCGACCGGCTGGGCGGCCTGCACCGCTTCATGGGCTGGGACGGTCCGATCCTGACCGACAGTGGCGGGTTCCAGGTGATGAGCCTGTCGGACCTGCGCAAGCTGACCGAGGACGGGGTCGAGTTCCGCAGCCACATCGACGGGTCGCGCCACATGCTGAGCCCAGAGCGCAGCATGGAGAGCCAGCGCCTGCTCGGGTCGGACATCGTGATGTGCTTTGACGAATGTCTCGCGCTGCCCGCCGACCGCGACCGGATCGCGGCGTCCATGCGGCTGTCGATGCGCTGGGCCGAACGGTCGCGCGCGGCCTTCGGCGACCGGCCGGGCCACGCGCTGTTCGGCATCCAGCAGGG
>DBBA01000245.1:0-2016 GCA_002291955.1 Rhodobacteraceae bacterium UBA996
TCGGCAAGGCCCTGCATGGCCTGCTGGCCGGGGGACTGGCCCTGACCCCCCTGGCCCTGCGTGACCTGCATGTTCTCCATCATCTGCCGCAGCTGGTCGAGCAGCGCCTGCGCCTCGTCCATGCGGCCCTGCTCCATCAGCTCCTGCAGGCGCTGCATCATCTCTTCCAGCGCGCCGGGCGGCACTTCCATCGTCTCGCCCTGCGCGGTCTGCTCCTCGCCGCCCTGCTGGCTCTCCTCGGCAAGGCGGCGCATGTACTCGTCCATCGCCTCGCGCAATTCCTGCATCAGTTCGGCGATCTCCTCCTCGGTCGCGCCGTTGCGGATCGCCTCGTCCAGCCGGTCCTGTGCCTGCCGCAGCCGCTCCAGCGCATCGGCCAGCCGCCCGTCCTCGATCAGCACCGCGATGTCCCACAGCGCCTGCGCGATCTCGTCCTGCTTCGCCACGTCCAGCAGGCCGTACTCGACCGCCGCCTCCAGCCGCCGCACGGCCACCCGCAGCATCAGATACGGCGTCTCGGCCTTGAAGATGTCCTCGGGCCGGTGGCTGACCGCGCGCAGCACCTGCGCCACCCGCGCCCCGTTCGCCCGCGACCACAGCAGGTCGCGCCGCTGTTCCACGATCGCGCCCGCCAGCGGATCGAAGAAGCGCCGCCCCGGCAGCACCATCGTGACGGGCGCGCTGGTCCCGGTCTGGTCGGCCGCATCGGCGGCAGTCAGCGTGACCGTCACCGGCAGCCCCGCCCAGGGATGCTGCGACAGGTCCTCGACCAGCGTCTCGGAGAAATTCGCCCGGTCGCCCGAGATCGGCATCGGCAGGTCCAGCACCAGCGTCTCGCGCGGGTCGGGGTCCACGGTCAGCCCGTGGCGCCGGTCCACCACGCCCTCGTCCAGCGCGATGGTCGCCGTGCCCGCCACCACGCCGTAGTCATCCGTGGCTGTGAAAGCCAACCGCATCTCGCCGCCCGGCGCCCGTTCGGCCTCGCCCGCGGGCGCCACGACCGGCGGCGCATCGGCCACCAGCCGCACGTCCCACGTCCGCCCGCCCGGGCCCGCAATCTCGATCCGCCCCGCCTGCACCGCGTCGAAGGCATGGACCGGGTCGGCGGCGCTCACGGCCTCGGTCCGGCGCGACACGGTCTCGGCCACGGTCAGCGCACCGACCTCACCATAAAGCCGCAGCGTGACGGCACTGCCCGCGGGCACCTCCAGCACGCCCTCGGGAATGTCGTTCAGGTACAGGCTGGGGCGCCCGGTATAGGCCGGCGGCTCGACCCAGCCCTCCCATGTCGGGCCCGCCGCCAACGCCGCCGTCCCCGCGCCGGGGGCCATGTCCGCGACCGACGCAACCCGCCACACCGACCCGAACAACACCGCCATCACGAAGGCGACCAGTGCCGCGTAGCGCAACGCATAGGGGTCGCGCGCGGCAATCCGCAGGTCGGGCTCGACCGCCCGCGCCGCCTTCGCCCGCGCCGCCATCCGCGCCACATGCACGCGCCAGACGGCTTCGGAGGCCGGATCGCCCGCACCCACGGCCTGCGCATCGGTCAGCGCGGCAATGGGCCGTCCGGGCAGGGTCGCATCCAGCCGCGCCAGGACCTCGGCCCCCGTCGGCGCACGGAACCGCCGCACGCCCGGCACCAGCGTGGCACCCAGTCCCAGGACCGCAGCCACCGCGCCGGCCCAGGCCAGCTCGATCGGAACCAGGTCCTGCAGGCCGAACATCAGCGCGGCCAGCGCCGCCAGCACCACCGCGACCGGGGCCCAGAACCCGCGCACCAGCCGCTCGGCCAACATCCCGGCCAGCGTCAGCCGGACCGGCCACCGCAGCGCATCTGCCGCCTCTGGGGGAAGCATCCTCGGGGAGGTTCGGGCCGGGTCCGTCACCGCATCGCGCCTGTCCTGTGACCACACGGGACACAGGATAGCGCCCTACAGCCACGAGGGAAGGCTATCCTTCGCGATCATCTCCTCATAGGTGGGTCGCGCCCGGATGACAGCGAATTGATCGCCC
>DBBA01000245.1:2412-17608 GCA_002291955.1 Rhodobacteraceae bacterium UBA996
TAGGCGCCCGCCGACCGGAACGCGACCAGATCGCCCTCGGCCACCGGGGGCAGGGGCCGCGCCCGGGCAAAGGTGTCGCCCGTCTCGCACACCGGCCCGACGATATCGACCGGCGCCATCGCCACGCCCGCGGGCGGCTCCAGCACCGGCACGATGTCGTGGTGCGCACCGTACATCGCGGGCCGGATCAGGTCGTTCATTGCGGCATCCAGGATCACGAATGTCCGGTCCTCGCCCGCCTTCACCCAGATCACCCGGGACAGAAGGACCCCCGCATTGCCCGCGATCAGCCGCCCCGGCTCGATCTCCACCTCGCAGCCCAGATGCCCGACCGTGCGCTTCACCATCGCGCCATAGTCCGACGGCAGCGGCGGCACCTCGTTCGACCGGGTATAGGGGATGCCCAGCCCGCCGCCCAGGTCCAGCCGCCGGATGTCGTGCCCGTCGGCGCGGAGCGCAACCGTCAGGTCCGCGACCAGCCCATAGGCCGCCTCGAACGGCGCCAGATCGGTCAATTGACTGCCGATGTGGACATCCACACCCACCACCTCGATCCCCGGCAGACGCCCCGCCAGCGCATAGACCTCGCGCGCGCGCGACAGGGGAATGCCGAACTTGTTCTCCTTGCGGCCCGTGGCGATCTTCTCGTGGGTCTTCGCGTCCACGTCCGGGTTCACCCGGATCGCCACCGGCGCCCGCAGCCCCATCCCCGCCGCCACCTCGGACAGCGCCACCAGTTCCGGCTCGCTCTCCACGTTGAACTGCCGGATGCCGCCCTCCAGCGCCACCCGCATCTCGCCCCGCGTCTTGCCGACGCCCGAGAACACGATCCGCGCGCCCGGAATCCCCGCGGCCACCGCCCGGCGATACTCGCCCTCGCTGACGACATCGGCCCCGGCGCCGAGGTCGCCCAGCAGCTTCACCACGGCAAGATTCGAGTTCGCCTTCATCGCGAAGCACACCAGATGTGGCCCCCAGTCCAGCGCCGCATCGAACAGCCCGTAGTGCCGCGTCAGTGTCGCCGCCGAATACACGTAGACCGGCGTGCCCACGGCCTCGGCGATGGCCGCCAAGGGCACGTCCTCGGCATGCAGAACGCCGTCACGGTACAGGAAATGGTCCAACGCGCGCTGCCTCCGGCCCGGTCACGGCCCGCGACATAGCAGACCCCCCGCGCCCCGCAACTGCCGCTTCACCCTTGCCCAAATACCCCCCGCCGGAGGCACGCGGAGCCGCGCCCGCGGCGCGGCGACACAAAAGGTGTCGCGGTCCGCCAGGACCGCGTCCGATGGACTAGGGGTCGCGCCGCGACCGCAGATACAGGTACAGGGGCAACCCGCAACTGACGCCGATGCAGAACGTCGCGGGCACCGCGACCAGCCGCAGCCAGTCGCGCGTGCGCAGGGCTTCCGCGATCACCCAGACCGTCAGCGTCACCGCGGCAATCGTCAGGTCCCAGGTCAGCCCGGTGGTGGACGCATTGACGTACCAGGCGTCGATCAGTCCGCCGAGGCCCGTGCCCGTCTCGCGCATGTAGGTCACGAACCAGTACATCGGATGCACCGCACCCCAGACCGCCAGCGCCAGCCAGACCCACCTCATCGCGTCCCCCCCGTGATACCGGTCCGCACGTCGCCCGACACCGTCAGCCCGGTCCCCGCCTGCGGCGCGGGCGGCTCCGGCGGGCCGTCCACACCGCACCCGGCCAGCGCCAGAAGAGCCGCCGCCACCGCAATCCGCCTCATGGTCCCACCGTCACGCCAAGGCCGCCCACCCGGCCCGACAGGCTGGGATAGACCGACACACCATCCGCCCCCAGCGAGATGCCCGCATTCAGCCGCGGGTCCGTGCACCCCGCCAGCACCAGTGCGGCCGCCAGAATCGCCCCTCTCATGGCCGGATCGACCCGTATTGCGGTGCCGGGGCCACCGGGGCAGGCGCGGGCTGCGGCACATAGACCGGGACCACGGCAATCCCGATGGGCGCGATCACGCCCGTCGCGCGCAACCCGCCGTCCTCGCCCAGCTGCGCCACGCAGCCCGACAGCGCCAAAGCCGCCACCGCCGCCGCGACCCTCATGCCAGCCGTTCCCGCCATGCCGCCACCTGTTCCCGCACCCGCATGGGCGCCGTCCCCCCCAGCGACGTGCGGCTCGCCACCGAATTGTCCACGCCCAGCACGCCGAACACCGCAGATGTGATCGCCCCATGCACCGCCTGCATGTCCGCCAGCGGCACCTCGGGCAGGTCACACCCCCGCGCCTCGGCGAGGCCCACGATCCGCCCCGTCACATGGTGCGCCTCGCGGAACGGCAGCCCCGCCTCGCGCACCAGCCAGTCCGCCAGGTCGGTCGCGGTGGAAAACCCCGACGCCGCCGCCGCCCGCAAGGCGCCCGTGTTCGCCGCCATGTCGCGCACCATGCCGGTCATCGCCGCCAGCGCCAGCATCAGCGCATCGGCGGCATCGAACACCTGCTCCTTGTCCTCCTGCATGTCCTTGGAATAGGCGAGCGGGAGCCCCTTCATCACCGTGAACAGCGCGACCGTCCCGCCCAGGATCCGGCCGACCTTCGCCCGGATCAGCTCCGCCGCATCGGGGTTCTTCTTCTGCGGCATGATCGACGACCCGGTGGTGAACCGGTCCGACAGGCGGACAAAGCGGAACTGCGCCGAGGACCAGATCACCAGCTCCTCGGCAAACCGGCTCAGGTGCATGGCGCAGATCGACGCCGCCCCCAGGTATTCCAGTGCGAAATCCCGGTCGCTGACCGCGTCGATGGAATTTGCCATGGGCCGGTCGAACCCCAGCGCGGCCGCCGTCATCGCGCGATCAATGGGGAACGACGTGCCCGCCAGCGCCGCGGCCCCCAGCGGACATTCGTTCATGCGGGCGCGGGCATCCGCGAAGCGCCCGGCATCGCGGCCCAGCATCTCGACATAGGCCAGCATGTAGTGACCCCAGGTCACCGGCTGCGCAGTCTGCAGGTGGGTGAACCCCGGCATCACCCAGTCGGCACCCGCATCCGCCTGATCCACCAGAGCCCGCTGCAGGGCACGGATCGCCTCGACCGCCTGGTCGCACTGGTCGCGCACCCACAGCCGGAAATCGGTGGCCACCTGGTCGTTCCGCGACCGCGCCGTGTGCAGCCGCTTGCCCGCCTCGCCCACGATCTCGGTCAGGCGGTTCTCCACGTTCAGGTGGATGTCCTCGAGGTCGGTGCGGAACGCGAACTGCCCGCCCTCGATCTCTGACAACACCGTGAGAAGCCCTTCCCCGATGGCGGCCGCATCGCTATCGCTCAGGATGCCCGCCGCCGCCAGCATCGCGGCATGGGCACGGGACCCCGCGATGTCCTGGGCATAAAGCCGCCGGTCGAACCCGATGGACGCGTTGATCGCCTCCATGATCGCGTCCGGTCCTGCGGCGAACCGCCCGCCCCACATCGTGTTCCGGTTGCCGTCCGCCGTCTTGACCGTCGCCATTGTCGGGGATCCACCCATGCGCGTTCTTCTGTCCGCCGTGCTGTATATCGTGCTTGCCGCCGGCGCAAACGCGGCCGACCCGGTGGCGCTGGCCGCGCTCCGCGACGGGACGATGCAGAAACTGGTGATCCACGACACGCCACAGCCCGTGTCCGACGCGGCATTCACCGCCCCCGATGGCACCGAACACCGCCTGTCCGACTGGCAGGGCCAGGTCGTGGTCCTGAACTTCTGGGCTACCTGGTGCGCCCCCTGCCGGGTCGAGATGCCCATGCTCGACGCGCTGCAGCGCGACCTTGGCGGCCCGGATTTCGCCGTCCTGCCGGTCGCCACCGGCCGCAACCCGCCCGAAGGCATCCGCCGCTTCTATGACGAGGCCGGGATCGCCGACCTGCCCGTGTTCCTCGACCCCCGGCAGGGGCTTGCGCGCCAGATGGCCGTGCTGGGCCTGCCCGTGACCGTCGTCCTGAACCGCCAGGGGCAAGAGGTCGCGCGCCTGACGGGCGAGGCCGACTGGAACTCCGCCAGCGCGCGGTCCATCGTCGCGGCGCTGGTCGCGGCCGACTGATCGGTCCCGCGCAATCGCCTCAAATGCCGGACTTCACCATCCGTTAGCACCCCGCAGGCAATGGTCCGCAACGAGCGGGCGCCCCGGTGGCCCGCGGTGCATGGTCTTCAACGCGGGTGGCTGCGTCATGGCGCGAATCGTCAAGGGCCCCGGCCGATCGGCCGGACTGGTGGACAACCCGCTCGGCTTTGCCGTGGCGGACCGTGATGCGGCGACCATCGCCATGGTGCGCGACGCGCTGGATCAGGGCCGCACGCTGCTGGCCTTCCAGCCGGTCGTGCAGACCAACCGCCCCGACCGCCCCGCCTTCTGGGAGGCACTGATCCGCGTGGCCGACCGCAACGGCCGGATCATCCCCGCGCGCGACTTCATCGATGCCGTCGAGGCGACCGAGATCGGGCGCCGCCTCGATACCGCCGCGCTCGCCGACGCCCTGCGGATCCTGGCCGAGGTGCCGGATCTGCGCCTGTCGGTGAACATGTCGGCCCGGTCCATCGGCAACCCCGACTGGATGCGCACCCTGCGCGCCGGGATCGACCGCCACCCCACCGTGGCCGAACGCCTGATCCTCGAGATCACGGAACGCTCGGCCATCGTCGTGCCCGACCACGTCCGCGCCTTCATGGCCGAGTTCCAGGTGATGGGCGTGTCCTTCGCGCTGGACGACTTCGGGTCGGGCTACACCTCGCTCCAGTACCTGCGCGATTTCTACTTCGACATCCTCAAGATCGATTCGCAGTTCATCCAGGACATCCACGCCAGCCCGGACAACCAGGTGCTTGTCCGCGCCATCGTCGCGCTGGCCCGCCATTTCGACATGTTCACCGTCGCCGAACATGTCGAGACGACGGAAGACGCCGAATACCTGTCGGCCAATGACGTGGACTGCATGCAGGGCCACTACTTCGGTCCCGCCACCACCCGTCCGCCGTGGTCCCCGCTCGTGCCGCCCGGCGCGATCCGCTACGCCTGACGCCATGGCGGGCGCACGGCGCCCCCCGTCACCGCAAGACATGCGGTCGGGTCATGCCGGGTCTGCCCGGGCGCGGATGACGCCACGGCAGGTTGCACCCGGCTTGCCCGGGCGGGTAAGGTGCAGGCGACCGCAACCCTGCAAGGGACATCGCCCCATGACCAACGTCGTCATCGCCTCGGCCGCGCGCACCGCCGTCGGCAGCTTCAACGGCGCCTTCGCGGCGACCCCGGCGCACGAACTCGGCGCCGCCGTCCTGCGCGAGGTCGTTGCCCGCGCGGGCGTGGACCCGGCCGAGGTGTCGGAGACCATCCTGGGCCAGGTGCTGACCGCCGCGCAGGGCCAGAACCCCGCGCGCCAGGCGCATATCCACGCAGGTCTGCCCAAGGAATCCGCCGCCTGGGGCATCAACCAGGTCTGCGGGTCGGGCCTGCGCGCCGTGGCCCTTGCCGCCCAGCACATCCAGCTCGGCGATGCGACCATCGTCGCCGCCGGGGGTCAGGAAAGCATGAGCCTGTCGGCCCACGCCGCGCACCTGCGCGCCGGGCAGAAGATGGGCGACCTGAACTTCATCGACACGATGATCCGCGACGGGCTGTGGGATGCGTTCAACGGCTACCACATGGGCCAGACGGCCGAGAACGTCGCCGCCCAATGGCAGATCACCCGCGACATGCAGGACGAATTCGCGCTGGCCTCCCAGCACAAGGCCGAGGCCGCGCAGAAGGCCGGCCGCTTCAAGGACGAGATCGTTCCCTTCACCATCAAGGGCCGCAAGGGCGACGTGACCGTGGACCAGGACGAATACATCCGCCACGGCGCGACGATGGAGGCGATGCAGAAGCTGCGCCCGGCGTTCGTGAAGGACGGCACGGTGACCGCCGCCAACGCCTCGGGCCTGAACGACGGCGCGGCGGCGGTGCTGGTGATGTCCGACAAGGACGCGGAAAAGCGCGGCATCACGCCGCTCGCCCGCATCGCATCCTATGCGACCGCGGGGCTCGACCCCTCGATCATGGGCGTGGGCCCGATCCACGCCAGCCGCAAGGCGCTCGCCAAGGCGTGCTGGACGGTCGGTGACCTCGATCTGGTCGAGGCGAACGAGGCTTTCGCCGCCCAGGCCTGCGCGGTGAACAAGGACATGGGCTGGGACCCGGCCATCGTGAACGTGAACGGCGGCGCCATCGCCATCGGTCACCCGATTGGCGCGTCGGGCGCCCGCGTCCTCAACACGCTTCTGTTCGAGATGCAGCGCCGCGGCGCGAAGAAGGGGCTGGCGACCCTCTGCATCGGCGGCGGCATGGGCGTCGCCCTGTGCGTCGAACGCGCCTGATCGCCGGACGGCATACCGGGGCATGCGCAATGATCTTGCGCATGCCCTTTTCCACACCTAACGATGTTTCAAACACAAGCCTGACGGGAGGGGCAGATGGCACGGGTGGCATTGGTCACGGGCGGTTCGCGCGGCATCGGCGCGGCGATTTCGGTGGCGCTGAAGGCCGCGGGCTACAGCGTCGCCGCGAACTACGCGGGCAACGACGACGCCGCGAAAGCCTTCACCGCGGAAACCGGCATCCCGACCTTCAAGTGGTCCGTCGCCGACTATGAAGCCTGTGCTGCGGGCGTCCGCGACGTCGAAGCCGCCGTCGGCCCGGTGGACGTGCTGGTGAACAACGCCGGCATCACCCGCGACGCCATGTTCCACAAGATGACGCCTGCGCAGTGGAACGAGGTCATCGGCACCAACCTGACCGGCGTGTTCAACATGACCCATCAGGTCTGGGGCGGCATGCGCGACCGCAAGTTCGGCCGCGTCATCACCATCTCCTCGATCAACGGGCAGAAGGGTCAGGCGGGGCAGGCGAACTATTCCGCCGCCAAGGCCGGGGACCTCGGCTTTACCAAGGCGCTGGCCCAGGAAGGCGCGCGCGCGGGCATCACCGTCAACGCCATCTGCCCCGGCTACATCGCGACCGAGATGGTCAAGGCCATCGACGAAAAGGTGCTGGCCGAGCGCATCCTGCCGCAGATCCCCGTGGGCCGCCTGGGCGAGCCCGAGGAGATCGCGCGCATCGTCGCGTTCCTGGCCTCCGACGAAGCCGGGTTCATCACCGGATCGACGATCACCGCGAACGGCGGCCAGTTCTTCGTCTGACCCAGCGCGCGGGGCCGCAGGCACACCCATGTCCGGCCCAACCGCGGCAACCGCCATCGGCTTTGTCGCCGTCGTCCTGTGGGCGACGCTCGCGGCGCTGACCATCGCCACGGCGCCCGTTCCGCCGTTCCTGCTGAACGCGCTGACCTTCGGCATCGGGGGGGCGCTGGGGCTGGTGTGGCTGGCCGCGACCGGCAGCCTGCGCCAGTTGCGCGGCGTGCCCGCGGGGGCCTGGGCGCTGGGGATCCTCGGGCTGTTCGGCTACCACGCGGTGTACTTCACCGCGTTCCGGGTGGCGCCCGCCGCCGAGACCGGGCTCGTTGCCTATCTGTGGCCACTGTTCATCGTGCTGTTCTCGGGCCTTCTGCCCGGGGAACGGCTGCGGGCGGGCCACATGGCAGGTGCCGCCCTCGCCTTTGCCGGGGCGGCGCTCTTGGTCCTGTCGCGCCCGTCGGACGGGGCGGCGAACGCGCCGGGGCTGGCGCTGGGGCTCGCCTGCGCGCTGATCTGGGCAGGCTATTCGGTCGGCTCACGCCGCTATGCCACGGTCCCGACCGGGGCGGTCGCGGTCTATTGCCTGGGCTCGGCGGTGCTGAGCCTCGCCGTGCACCTGGCGCTGGAAACCCCCGCCTGGCCCGCCGGGCCGTGCGGCTGGCTGGCCATCGCGGCCCTTGGCGCCGGGCCCGTGGGGCTGGCGTTCTATGTCTGGGACGTGGGCGTGAAGCGCGGCGACATCGCGCTTCTCGGCGTGCTCAGCTATGCCGCCCCGCTTCTGTCCACGCTCATCCTGATCGCCGCGGGACTGGCGCCCGCCAGCCCCGTGCTGATCCTGTCGGCCCTGCTGATCGCAGGCGGCGCCGCCATCGCGGCGCGCACCCGGCGCTGAGCCCTCAGTGCGTCGAAAGACGCGCGATCTCTTCCTTCAGTTTCAGCTTCTGCTTCTTCAGTTCCATGACCCGCAGGACATCCGCCCCCGGGCGCCTTTGTTCCGTCTCCACCTGGTCCGAGAGATGCTGGTGCTTCTTCCTCAGTTCCTGCAGGTGCGAACTCAGGCTCATGTCCAATCTCCTGTAACGTGGATGTAACACCGCTAGTGCAGCACGTTTCCCGAGTCGTGTCACGCGTGAAGGACGCCTGCGCTGTCACGTCAGCATGACGCGCGAGTTCTTGCCAAAGGGTTAATCCGTCCAGGGCAAGGCGGCGCCGTCGCGCAGGATCGCCTGGGCGTCCCGCATGTAGTGGTCGCGGTCGCCGGGGTGGCGGTCGCCGTCGTGCAGGACCAGGGGGGCAAGCAGCCGGAACGCCGCGCGCCCGCCCTTGCGCCCCCGCACCAGCACCAGCCGCGACGCGCGCCCCTGGCGCGGCGCAAGCGGGCGCGCGCCCAGACTTCCAAGGCCCGCCGCGCCCATCGCCGCCAGCACGTCAGGCAGGCGTTCCGCGCGCTGGATCACCGTCAGCCACCCGCCCGGCGCCAGCCGCCGCGCGCCCGCGCGCACCCAATCGGGCAGGGCGACCGTCTCACCCCGCGCGACACCGCGCCCCGCGTCCGCCGCACGGGGAGCGTCGGCAGCGAAATAGGGCGGGTTCGTCAGCACATGGTCGAAGCTTGCGGCGCGCAAGGGCAGCGGCAGGTCGGTGACCGATCCCTGATGCACCTCCAGCGCCACCCCCGCGTCAGTGGCATTGCGTCGGGCCAGCGCGGCGTAATCCGCCTGCACCTCCAGCCCCGCGGCCACGATCCCCGGCACCCGCGCGGCCAGGCACAGCACCGCCACCCCCACCCCGCAGCCCAGGTCCAGGACCCGGTCCCCCGGCGCGGCTTCGCAGCCTGCGGCCAGCAGCACCGCGTCCACCCCGGACCGGAACCCCGCCCGCGGCTGCCAGGCCATCACCCGGCCGCCCAGAAAGGCATCGCGCGTGAGGCCGGGATCGGTCACGGGTCCGACGGCTCGATCCCGTTGTCGCGCAGGATCGCGCAGGCCGCGAAGTGGTCGCGGTCGGCCACCATCAGGCGCCGCGGCAAAATGCCGATGGACCCTTCGAGGGTGCTCATGTGGACGTCCAGAGGGAAGGCCACTATACCCTCGCCCTCGAGCAGGGCGCTGGCAAAGGCGATCACCGTGGGGTCGTTGGTGCGCAGAAGTTCCCTCATGGATGCGGTGTAGCGGCCCCGGGCGGCCCATGTCGAGGCGGGATGGCGATGCAGGTCCAGGTCGGGAAATCCGCAAAGCCGCACGAGGTTCTCGCCTCGGTGCTGGCGGACCGTCTGGATGCGGTGGACCGGCTGATCCGCGACCGGATGGCGTCGGAACACGCCCCCCGCATCCCCGAGGTGACGGCCCATCTGGTGGGCGCGGGCGGCAAGCGGCTGCGCCCGATGCTGACGCTCGCGGCGGCGGACCTGGCCGGGTATCGCGCCGCGGACCCGGTGGGCCACGACGTTCGGCTGGCCGCGACGGTCGAGTTCATCCACACGGCGACCCTTCTGCACGACGACGTGGTGGACGAAAGCGAGCGGCGGCGCGGGCGGCCGACGGCGAACCTTCTCTGGGACAACAAGAGTTCGGTCCTGGTCGGCGACTACCTGTTCGCGCGGTCGTTCCAGCTGATGGTCGAAACCGGCAGCCTGCGGGTGATGGATATCCTGGCCAATGCGTCCGCCGTGATCGCCGAGGGCGAGGTGCTGCAACTGACCGCCGCACAGGACATCGGCACGACCGAGGACACCTATCTGAAGGTGATCCGCGGCAAGACCGCCGCCCTGTTCGCCGCCGCGTGTGAGGTGGGGGGTGTGATCGCCGCCGCGCCCGAGCCGCAGGTGGACGCCCTGCGCGCCTATGGCAACGCGCTGGGGATCGCGTTCCAGATTGCCGATGACCTGCTCGACTATGGCGGGGATGCGGGCACCATCGGCAAGAACACCGGCGACGATTTCCGCGACGGCAAGCTGACCCTGCCCGTGATCCGCGCGCTGGCGACGGCAGGTGGCGCGGAGCGGGCGTTCTGGGCGCGGGTGATCGGCAAGCGCGACCAGAAGGACGGCGATCTGGACCACGCGCTGGCGATCATGGCGCGGCACGGCGCGATGGCGTCCACCCGGGCCACGGCGCTCGACTGGGCTGCGCGGGCGCGGGACGCGCTGGCGGTGCTGCCTGCCGCGCCGATCCGTGACACGCTGGCGGACCTCGCGGATTTCGTGGTTGAGCGGATCGCCTGAAGGGAGGGGCGGGGGCGCTGCCCCCACGGCCCTGCGGGCCGTTCCCCCGGGATATTTGGACCATATCGAAGGGGTCAGGCCGGGTGCGGTGCGGCGGCATCCGTCCGGTCGCCCAGCGGTCCGTCCGCGATCCACCAGTCCGGGTGCGCGGCGCGCAAGGCGGCGGCGGCGGCGGCGGCGGCGGTGTCGGTCGGATACAGGCCGAAGCAGGTGGCGCCCGACCCCGTCATGCGGGCAAGGCCGCAGCCCGAGGTCGCCGCAAGCGCCGCCAGCACCGCGCCGATGGCCGGGGCCAGCGCGCGGGCAGGCGGTTCGAGGTCATTGCGCTGGGTCGCGAGCCAGGCGATGGCCGTGGCGGCATCGGGCAGGGCGGGCAGCGCGTCCGGCAGGGGCGGGTTGTCGCGGCGGGCAAGCCCGGCGAAGACCGGCGCGGTCGGCACGGCAACGCGGGGGTTCACCAGCACTGCAGGCAGGGGCGGCAGGGCGACGGGCGTCAGATCCTCGCCCGTGCCGCGGCTGCGCCAGGGGCGCGGGGTCAGGCACAGGGGCACGTCGGCGCCAAGCGCGCGCAGGGGCCCCGGGTCGGTCGCTCCCAGCGCGCGGGCGACCGCGGCGGCATCGGACGATCCGCCGCCGATCCCGGCCGCCGCGGGCAGGTGCTTGGTCAGGCGGATGGACAGCGGGCGCCCGGGCGCCACCAGTGCCGCCGCCCGCAGGACCAGGTTCGTGGGGTCGGTCGGCACGCCCGTGGCCATCGGTCCGTCCACCGTCAGGCCGGGCACGGGGGCATCGGTCAGCGCCAGCACATCGGCCACGGGTGCAAAGGCCACCAGCCCGTCGAGCAGGTGGTACCCGTCCGCCCGCCGCCCGGTGACGTGCAGGCACAGGTTCACCTTGGCGGGCGCCAGGACGCGGATTGCTGGCATCGGCAGCGGCTCAGTTGCCGTCGTTCGACACCTCGACCGGCAGTCCGGCCTCTTCCGCCTTCACCACGTCGAGCCCGACCTCCAGCTTGCGGCGGATGCGGGCGGGGTTGGCCTCGTGGTCCTCGTCCTCGGGCGTGAGAAACGACAGCGCGCGCGTCCACTGGAACCGCGCCTCGACCCGGCGGCCGACCATCCAGTACACATCGCCCAGGTGGTCGGTGATGACCGGGTCCACAGGCGCCAGTTCCACGGCGCGTTCCATCGGCGCCACGGCGTCGTCGTAGCGGCCCATGCGGTACAGCGCCCAGCCCAGGCTGTCGGTGATGTAGCCGTCCTCGGGGCGGGCCGCGACGGCGCGCTCGATCATCTCCAGCGCTTCTTCCAGGTTGCGGCGCTGTTCCACCAGCGAATAGCCGAGGTAGTTCAGCACCTGCGGCTGGTCGGGGTTCAGCGCCAGCGCCTGGCGGAAGTCGGCCTCGGCCTCGTCCCAGCGGTCGGTGCGTTCTAGCGTGATCCCGCGGGCGAAGAACACGAACCAGTCCGCCTCGGTCGGGGTGCCGATCAGGTCCACGGCGCGATCATAGGCGACGGTGGCTTCCGCGTGGCGTTCGGCGATGCGCAGCGCGTCGCCGAGCGTGATGTGCACCATGGGCAGGTCGGCCCGCGTGCGCGCCAGCGCCTGCAGCGCCTCGATCGCGGCTTCCGTCCGGCCCGACCGGCGCAGCGCCTCGGCGCGCCCCAGTTCCGCGGCATGGGCGGCCGGATGGGCCGCCGGGATCAGGTTGTAGACCTCGGTCGCGTAATCCCAGCGTTCCAGCTGTTCATACAGCGCCGCCGTGCGCAGCGCGCCTTCCACGTTGCGCGGGTTCAGGTGCAGCGCCAGCCGCGCATAGAGCAGGGTAAAGGCGGGGGACGCCTCGGCCGCCAGCACCCCCGCGACGCTGTCGAACACCTCGGCGATGCCGTCGCGCGCCGAGGTGACGGTGTCGAACGGCAGGGGCGCGCCTGCGGTCAGCTGGTCGGCGATGGCGGTGATCGACGGGTCGGGCTCGTCGCCGAAGGCGATGCGCAGGATCTCCAGCGCCTCGGACGGGCGATCCAGCTGCGACAGGATCTGCGCATGCGCGATGGACCCGCGGCGGCCCGCCTGGATCGGCGTGCCGGTGCTGCCCGACAGGATCGCGTCGGCGCCTTCCAGATCGCCGGCCAGCGCCAGCGCCAGCGCCTTGTGATACAGCGCAAAGGCGGTCATCCCCTCGGCCTGCGCCATCGTGTCGAAGCGGGCAATCGCGTCGGACATCCGCCCGTCGCCGACACTGGCCCAGGCGGCCACCAGCTGGTCCACCAGCGGCCCCACCCGTTCCGACCCCTCCAGATGCGCCAGCAGCGTCGGCCAGTCCTCGCGCGCGGCCATGTCGGCCACCAGCGCCAGGTTCTCGATCTGGGTGTTGCCCCCCAGCGCCGCCATCCGCGTGGCGATCGGCAGCGCCCGGGCCACATCGCCCATCGCCAGATGCGCCAGCACCGCGCTTTCCATCAGGCCCGTGTTGGACGGGTCGCGGATCAGCGCGCGCGTGTAATAGGTCGCCGCCGACCGAAAGTCGTTGGCACCCATCGCCTGCCGCGCGGCCAGGAAGGCGCCCGATGCGGTGTCGGCCAGGGCGGAGCCGACCAGCAGGCCCCCGGGCGACAGGAGGGCCACCGCCAGCGCAAGGACCGAGACGGCACGGCGGGCGGTCTGCCCCAGAAGCTTCGACGTCAATGCATGTCCTCGCGGGAATACGGGTCGCACAACGGTAGTGCGCGATGCCGCCCCTGTCCATCGCGGTGCACGACCGGATGACAGGCGCGTGACAGGCGGATCGCCCGTCCGTCCCCGGGGCCGTCACATGTTGGGATAGTTCGGCCCGCCGCCACCCTGCGGCGTCGTCCAGACGACATTCTGGCTGGGGTCCTTGATATCGCAGGTCTTGCAGTGGACGCAGTTCTGGAAGTTGATCTGGAACCGCGTGTCGTCGCCCGTCCCCAGCACCTCGTACACGCCCGCCGGGCAATAGCGTTGCGCGGGTTCGGCATAGTCGGGCAGGTTCACCCGGATCGGCACGTCCGCATCGGTCAGCCGCAGGTGGGCGGGCTGGTCCTCGTCGTGGTTGGTGAAGCTGTAGGCGACGTTCGTCAGCCGGTCGAAGCTTAGCACCCCATCGGGCTTCGGGTAGGCGATGGGCTGGTGCCGGAACGCGCGTTCCGTCGCTGCGGCGTCGGTCTTGGCATGCGCCCGCGTGCCGAACGGGTTGAGGCCCGTCAGATGTGCCACCCACATGTCGAACCCGCCCGCGACCAGCGACGCCGCCAGTCCCCAGTCCGACCACAGCGGCTTCACGTTGCGCACGCGCTTGAGGTCCTTGGCCACCGGCCCCGACTTCAGCGCGCGGTCATAGGCATCCAGCCGGTCGCCCGCCCGGCCGGCGGCGATGGCCTCGGCGGCCGCTTCGGCGGCCTGCATCCCCGACCACATGGCGTTGTGGTTGCCCTTGATGCGCGGCACGTTCACCAGCCCCGCCGAACAGCCCAGGATTGCCACGCCCGGGGCGGCCACCTGCGGGATCGACTGCCAACCGCCTTCGGTGATCGCGCGGGCGCCATAGCTGATGCGCTTGCCCCCCTTCAGCAGGTCGGCCACCATCGGGTGGTGCTTCCAGCGCTGGAATTCCTGATAGGGGGCCAGATGCGGGTTGCGGTAGTTCAGGTGCACCACGAAGCCCAGGTACACCTGGTTCCCCTCGGCATGGTACAGGAACGACCCGCCGCCCGCGTTGCCGCCCAAGGGCCAGCCCATGGAATGTTCCACCCGGCCGGGGCGGTGCTTCGCGGGGTCGATCTCCCAGATTTCCTTCATGCCGAGCCCGTATTTCTGCGGCTCGGACGCGGAATCGAGCGCGAGGCGCGCGATCACCTGCTTGGTCAGCGATCCCCGCGCCCCTTCGGCCAGGAACACGTACTTGCCGCGCAACTCCATCCCCGGGTCATAGGACGGCCCCGGCGTGCCGTCCTGCGCGCGCCCGAACTCGCCCGCGACCACGCCCAGCACCGTGCCGCCATCGTCCGACCAGACGACTTCGGAACACGACATGCCGGGAAAGATCTCGACCCCCAGCCCCTCGGCCACGCCCGCCATCCAGCGGCAGACATTGCCCATCGACACGATGAAGCAGCCGTGGTTCGACATGAACGGCGGCATCACCGCGTTCGGAATGCGGATGGACCCGGCCTCGCCCAGCACATGGAACCGGTCCTCGGTCACGGCGGTGCGAATCGGGGCGCCCATGCCGCGCCAGTCCGGCAAGAGCGCGTCCAGCGCCGACGGGTCCAGCACTGCGCCCGACAGGATATGCGCGCCGACCTCGGACCCCTTTTCCAGCACCACCACGGACAGGTCCGGGTTCACCTGTTTCAGCCGGATCGCCGCCGACAGGCCTGCGGGGCCCGCCCCCACGATCACCACGTCATAGTCCATCGCGGGGCGTTCGATGCGGGTCATGGCGGCGGCTCTCCCGGACATAATCTTGCGCACGCCATGTAGCCGCCGCGCCGCGCTGCCGCAACCGCAACGCGGCGTCCGGTCGCGCACCGCGAACCCTTCCCCTTGCAATCCGCGCCGCCCGGCGCAAGGTTGCAGGACCGATACGGCAGCGGGCGGGTCCATCCGGGCCCGCCCCTCAACATTGAAGACAGGCCCATGGACAAGATTCCGATGACCCGCAAAGGCTTCGACGCGCTCAACGCGGAACTGAAGCAGCTGAAGTCGGTGGAACGCCCGGCCGTCATCAAGGCCATCGCCGAGGCGCGCGAACACGGCGACCTGTCCGAGAACGCCG
>DBBA01000245.1:17962-18143 GCA_002291955.1 Rhodobacteraceae bacterium UBA996
GCGAGAAGCAGAGCTTCATCGAGGGCCGCGTGAAGGAACTGGAAGGGATCGTGTCCCTGGCCGAGGTGATCGATCCGTCCGTCCTGTCCGGCGCCGTCAAGTTCGGCGCGACCGTGACGCTGGTGGACGAAGACACCGAGGAAGAACGCACCTACCAGATCGTCGGCGAGCACGAGGCCGA
>DBBA01000245.1:18518-18876 GCA_002291955.1 Rhodobacteraceae bacterium UBA996
CCCGCGCCCTGATCGGCAAGGACCCCGGCGACAGCGTCGAGGTGCGCACCCCGGGCGGCCAGAAGAGCTACGAGATCACTGCGATCCGCTACGTCTGAGGGGCGCGCCATGCCCGACGACGACGCCCCCGATCCCGCCGCCGCCCGCGACCCCGCCCGGGGACCCGAGGCGCTGGGCCTCTACGTCCGCACCGCGCCCCCCCGGCCTGGCCCGCGGCCACTGGTCTGGGCAGCGGCCGTGGCCGGGCTTGCCTGGGTCGTGTTCGTCCTGTGGCTCGCACGGGCGGACGGGTCAGCGGGCAACGGTCCGGTCCTGACGCTGATGGCCGCGATCCTGCCGGTCGTGCTGGCGGGCGGGG
>DBBA01000245.1:19251-19372 GCA_002291955.1 Rhodobacteraceae bacterium UBA996
ACCTCGGTGCCGAGACCGACCGCCTTCGCGCGTCCGTCGATTCCCTGCGGCAGGCGTATCTGGCGCAGCTTCAGGCGCAGGGAACAGGCGCACGGTCGGCGGTCGAGGCCAAGCTCGACGA
>DBBA01000245.1:19691-19855 GCA_002291955.1 Rhodobacteraceae bacterium UBA996
CGGTCGAGGCCAAGCTCGACGAGATCGCCCGCGTCAGCCGCAAGACGCAGACGACGCTGGCCATGTTCACCTCGATCCGCCAGGCCGCCGAACCCCAGCCCGCGCCATCCGCCCCCCTCCCGCCCGAAGGCGAACAGCCGGGTCTTGCGCTGGTCCCGCCCCCG
>DBBA01000243.1 GCA_002291955.1 Rhodobacteraceae bacterium UBA996
CGACGATCCAGATGGGCCTGCCGGTGGCGCGGATCGAGTTGCTCGACGCGCTGACGGTCCGGGCGGTGAACGCCCATTCCGGGATCGGCCTGCCCGAGACGCCGGTGCTCTTGCTGGAGTTCCACGGGTCGGCGGCGGGCGTGGCGGAACAGGCCGAGAGCTTTCGCCAGATCGCCGACGAAACCGGCGGCACCGCGTTCGACGCCGTGACCCGCCCCGAGGACCGCTCGCGCCTGTGGAAGGCGCGGCACGACGCCTACTGGGCGATCCTGGGCCTGCGGCCGGGGGCGCGGAACGTCACCACCGATGTGTGCGTGCCGATCTCGCGCCTCGCCGATGCGGTCGAGGCGGCGCGGGCCGAGGCCGAGCGGCTGCGGCTTGTGGCCCCGATCCTGGGCCATGCGGGCGACGGCAACTTCCACGTGGGCCTGATGGTGGATGAGGCCGACGCGGACGAGGTCGCCCGCGCGCATGCCTTCATCGGCTGGCTGAACGACATGGCGCTGGCGATGGGCGGCACCTGCACGGGCGAGCACGGTGTCGGTCAGGGCAAGCGGCGCTATTTGGCGAAGGAAGCCGGCGAGGGGCTGGCGGTGATGGCGGCGGTCAAGGCCGCGCTTGACCCGGCGGGCATCCTGAACCCCGGCAAGATCCTGTGAGGACACGATGGCAAAGACGGTGATCATCGAGGCGCATGGTGGCCCCGAGAACCTGAAGATCGTGGACCGTCCGGTGGGCGAGCCCGGCCCCGGGCAGATCCGCATCCGCCACCACGCCTGCGGGCTGAACTTCATCGACACCTACCAGCGGACGGGCCTGTATCCCCTCGCCCTGCCCCATGCGCTGGGCATGGAAGGCGCGGGCGTGGTGGACGCGGTGGGCGAGGGCGTGACACATCTGGCCGCCGGCGACCGTGCCGCCTATGCGAGCAACCCGCCCGGCGCCTGGTGCGAGGCGCGGGTGATGCCCGCGGCCCAGGTCGTGAAACTCCCCGATGCGGTGGGCTTCGACACGGCGGCGGCGATCATGCTCAAGGGCATGACGGTGAACTACCTGTTCCGCCGGGTGGTGCCGGTGCCGCGCGGGTCCTGGGTCCTGTTCCATGCCGCCGCGGGCGGCGTGGGCCTGCTCGCCTGCCAGTGGGCGCGGGCCGAGGGCGTGCACCTGATCGGCACCGCGGGGTCCGACGACAAATGCGCGCTGGCCCGGGACGCCGGGGCGGAACACGTCATCAACTACCGCACCGAGGACTGGGTGGCGCGCGTGCGCGAGATCACCGGCGGGCGCGGCGTGGACGTGGTGATGGACGGGGTGGGCAAGGATACCTTCGACGGCTCGCTCGACTGCCTGCGGCCGCTGGGCTGCATGATCTCGTTCGGCAATGCCTCGGGTCCGGTGCCGCCCGTCAGCATCGCCACGCTGGCGGCCAAGGGGTCGCTCCTGCTGACGCGGCAGACGCTGTTCACCCACATCGCCAATCCCGACACCTGCCGCGCAATGGCAGGTGAGGTGTTCGACATGGTGGCATCGGGCCGGGTCGGCGTCCGGATCACCGAACGCCGCCCGCTGGATCAGGTGGCTGACGCCCAGCGCGCGCTGGAAGGGCGGGCAACAACCGGGATCACGGTGCTGATCCCCTGATACAGGGGCCGCAGGGAGGCACGTCGGCGCGGCCGCGGGGTCACCCGGCGGTTTTCCACCGGCCCTGTCCCGCCACCCTTGCCGGCCCGACCCGAATGTCGTCCAGTTGTCACCATTCCGCAGAAGAAAGGTGCCGCAGGCAAGCAGGCCCCTGCGCGGCATGGGCACAGAACAGGAGCAGAGACATGAAGATCGCGGTTCTTGGCGGGGATGGGTTCGTCGGCTGGCCCACCACGCTGCACCTGTCCAACCTCGGGCACGAGGTCCACATCGTGGACAACCTGTCGCGCCGCTGGATCGACACCGAACTGGGCGTGCAGTCGCTGACGCCGATGGATTCGATCCAGGAACGCTGCCGCATCTGGCACGACCTGACCGGGCGGCGGCTGCACTTCCACCTCCTCGACCTCGCCCGCGATTACGAACGGGTGAAGGCCTGGCTGATCGAGCACTGCCCCGACGCGGTCGTCCACTTCGCCGAACAGCGCGCCGCGCCCTATTCGATGAAATCCGACCGCCACAAGGTCTATACCGTCACCAACAACGTCGGCGCGACGCACAACCTTCTGGCGGCGCTGGTGGAAAGCGGGATCGACGCGCATGTGGTGCACCTGGGCACGATGGGCGTCTACGGCTATTCCAGCGTGGGGGCCACGATCCCCGAGGGTTACCTCGACGTCGACATCACGACGCCCGGCGGCGCCAAGGTTCCCCAGCAGATCCTGTATCCGACGCGCCCCGGCTCGGTCTACCACATGACCAAGAGCCTCGATCAGATCCTGTTCCAGTTCTACGCCCAGAACGACGGCCTCCGGATCACCGACCTGCACCAGGGCATCGTCTGGGGCACGCACACCGACCAGACCCGCCGCCATCCGCAACTCATCAACCGCTTCGACTACGATGGCGACTACGGCACGGTCCTGAACCGCTTCCTGATCCAGGCGGCGATCGACCATCCGCTGACCGTCCACGGCACGGGCGGGCAGACGCGGGCCTTCATCCACATCCAGGACAGCGTGCGCTGCATCGAACTGGCGCTGGGCAGCCCGCCGCGCGCGGGCGACCGGGTCGAGATCTTCAACCAGATGACCGAGACCCACCGCGTCCGTGACCTCGCCGACCTGGTCGCGCGGGTCACCGGGGCGCGCGTGGCCTACCTGCCGAACCCGCGCAAGGAAGCGGCCGAGAACGAGCTTGTCGTGGACAACGCCAAGTTCCTCGCCCTCGGCCTCCAGCCCACGACGCTGGCCGAAGGCCTTCTGGCCGAAGTCGTGGACGTCGCCCGCAAGTTCGCCCACCGGATCGACCGTTCCCGTGTCCCCGCCGTCTCGGCCTGGACGCGCGACCTGGCCGCCAAGGTCGAGCACGACCCCGAGGGGCGGCGGCTCAAGTCCGTCTCATGACGGCGGCATCCCGACCGCCGAAGGGCGAGACCGCCTTTGTCACCCTCGTGACGAACGCCGACTTCGCCCTGGGCGCCCGCGCGCTTCTCCGCTCCCTGCGCCTGACCGACTCGGGGGCGGACCTTGCCGTGATGCACACCGATGGTGTGGCTTCCGACGCGCTGGCACCGTTGGCGGCGCAAGGCGCACGGCTGGTGCCCGTCGACCTCCTGCCGACGTCGGACGCCTTCAACCACGCGCACGGCAAGGCTGAGCTGCACGGTCGCGCCCCCTTCACCAAGGGGCAGAAGCCCCCCTTCCACACGCCGCTCGACAACTTCGCCAAGCTCCGCCTCTGGCAACTCGACTACGCCCGAGTCGTGTTCCTCGATGCCGACACGCTGGTCCTGCGGAACATCGACCGGCTGTTCGGCTACCCCGAATTCAGCGCCGCCCCGAACGTCTACGAAGCACTCGCCGACTTCCGCCGCCTGAACTCCGGCGTCTTCACCGCCCGGCCCGACCCTGCCACCTTCGACCGGATGCTGGCGCGCCTCGACGCCCCGGGCGCCTTCTGGCGGCGGACCGACCAGACCTTCCTGCAGGACTATTTCCCCGACTGGCACGGGCTGCCGGTCTTCGACAACATGCTGCAATACGTCTGGCTGGACCTGCCCGACCTCTGGCACTGGCCGTCGATCCGGGTGCTGCACTACCAGTACGAGAAGCCCTGGCAGGTGCCGCACCCGCGCGCCGACGCGCTGCGCCCCCTGATCGACCTCTGGCACGCCTACGCGGGCGACGGTCCCGTGCCCCCGACCGACAGCCTTCCGCCCCCGCCCGGGGCCGCCCCGTGAGGATCGCGCTCACCGGCGCCACGGGCTTCGTCGGCCACCATGCGGTCACCCATCTGCTGGCCTCGGGCTGCGCGGTCACCGCCCTGGGCCGCCGCCCGGCACCGCACCCGGGGGCGCGCTTCCTGCCCTTCGACCTGGACGGTCCCGCACCCGACCTTGGCGGTCACGACGTGCTCATCCACGCGGCGCTGTCCCACGTTCCCGGCCGCTACCGGGGCGGCGAAGGCGACGCGCCCGGCGACTTCCTGCGCCGCAACCTTCACGGAACGCTCCGCCTGTTCGACGCCGCCCGGGACCACGGCGTGCCGCGCATCCTGTTCCTGTCGTCCCGCGCGGTCTATGGCGACTACCCGCCCGGAACCCCCCTGCCCGAGGACCTGCCGCCGCGCCCGGACACGCTCTATGGCCAGGTCAAGCACCAGGCCGAGCAGGCGCTGGCGGGGCTCGCGGGTCCCGGGCTGACGGTCGCCAGCCTGCGGGCGACCGGCGTCTACGGCCCGCCCGTTGCCGGGCTCGCGCACAAGTGGGCGCTATTGCTTGCGGACTTCGCGCAGCACCGCCCGATCCCGCCCCGCGCCGCGACCGAGGTGCATGCCGCCGACCTGGCCGAAGCTTTGCGCCTTCTGGCCATCGCTGCACCGGCCGACCTGGCCCCCGGCCTGTTCAACCTGTCGGACGTCGTGCTGGACCGGCACGATCTTCTGGCGCGCTACGCCGACCTCGCCGCCCTTGACGCCCCGCTTCCCCCGCGGGCCGACACAAGCCGGATCAGCGTCATGCCGACCGACCGGATCCGGCGCCTGGGCTGGCACCCGTCGGGTCTGTCCCGCCTCGACGAAACCCTCGCCGCACTGGTCCGGGGCACCTGACGCCGACGCCGCCGACGCGGGCGACGGATGACAAGACGACCGGAGGACTCCCGCCCGCACGGACTGCCCGTGGCGCCGATGCCGGATGCGGCAGGTGGGTCGAGACCCGGAGGCCGGAGGCAAGCGCCACGCGCGACCGTCCCGGCGGCGCCCGGCCCGACCAGCGCGCCTATGTCACAGGGCGCCGGGCGCCGCATCGCCTTAAGGTCCATCGGCGCAACCACAGGCAGGTGACCGATGGGCAACGCCAGCCGCGGCATGGATCCCGACCTCGTCGGCCGCGCGGCATCGGTCTTTTCGGCCAAGGCCACCGTCCTCGATCCCTCCACCCTCCAGGCACTGGCGGGGGATGTCCTACGCCATGTGGCCGGACGGGCGCAGTCCACGCGACAAGCCGCATCGGCCAGCCCGCCCGCCCCCCGCCTGTCGGAATTCTGCGCGACGCTCCTCGGTCCAGGGCACGAGTTGCCCCTGCGGTTCCTCGAAGCCCGCAAGGCCGAGGGCGCGTCCTTCGACGCCCTGTGTCTCGACTATCTAGGCGCGGCGGCCGTCTGGATGGGCCGGGCCTGGGACGAGGACCGGCTGTCGTTCCTCGAGGTGACGGTGGCGGTCGGCCGGCTCTATGCCCTGATGCGGGCCATGCGGGACCAGATGCAGCCGGTCGGCCCGGCGTCGGGCAGGCCGCGCCAGGCCCTGTTCGCGAGCGTCCCCGGCGAGGACCACCGGCTGGGGATCACGCTGGCCGCGGACATGTTCCGCACCGGCGGGTGGGACGTCGAGCTGCTCACGGGGTGCGACCATGACACCCTTGTGGCGACGGCGGAACGGCTGCAGCCGCCGGTCATCGGCCTGTCCCTCAGTTCCGAGGATCGTCTGGCGGCCCTGGCCCGGCTAGTCGTGGCACTGCGGCTCGTGGCCTCCGGGTCGATCCTCGCCGTGGCACCGCCCGCGACCATGGACGATGCCGCGCTGGCGGCGGTCATCGACACCGACCTGGTGATCCGCGACGCCACCATCGCCCGGGCGGCGCTGGACGAACGGCTGCGGCAACCGGCCTAGGCGCCCAGGTCGGGCCCTGCCGACGGGCTGCGGGCAGCGACCCGCAGCGCAGGGCGCGGCAGGGATCCTAGCGCAGAAGCGGGCCGTCGTGGTCGAGATAGGCGTTGTCGAACTGTGCCAGGTCGCACAGGCGCGCGACGTCATCGAAGACGACCCGGCCGTTCTGGAAGGTGAGCATCCCTTCTTCCCGCAGTTGTCGCAGCACGCGGTTGATGTGGACCGCGCTCAGACCCAGCGTGTCGGCAAGCTGATACTGGGTCAGCGGGCAGTCGAAGCCACCGCTGTCCCCCCGCCCCACGAGCTTCAGCCGCGCGGCGAGTTCCAGCAGGAAGTGCGCCGTGCGTTCCTCGGCATTGCGGCGGCCCAGGTTCACCAGATGCTCGACCACCATCGCCTCGTCGCGCGAGATGGCCCACAGGACGGCCGTGGCCAGCCGCGGCGAGGTGGAGAACGCATCCAGCACGTCTGCCGCAAGCACCTCGGACGCCTCGATGCGTGTCAGCGCCTCGACGCTGTGGTCCGAGGTGCGGAACAGGATGCTGCGCAGGCCCAGGAAGTCGCCGGGAACCTGGATATCGACGATCTGCCGCTCGCCTCCGGGCAACAGCTTGTACGAACAGGCCCAACCGTCTGCCAGGATGAAGGCCGAGGCATCGCGCTGCCCTTCGTGGACAAGCTCGTGCCCGGGAAGGAAGCTGCGCCGCCGGCGGTGCAGCCCGGCAAGGATGGCCAGGTCGCTGTCCCCGAGGGCGACATAGGCCGACAGCTTGCGCGACAGCGGGCTTTCGGTGGTCGGCATCGGGCACCCCGTGTGAATGTGCGGGCAATCGGGTCGTCGCGGGCGGGATCGATGCGCAGGAGCGGTGCGGGACTGCTCCAGATCAGCACGGCCTAACAGAAAACGCGCAGAATGGCGAGGCTGGCCGCCCATCTCCCGGTGCGGCCGGTGGCGTCCTGCCACATCATCAGAAGGATGACCGCCCGATGCCCGTTCCCCCCGATGCCGCGGGTCACGCCGCACTTGCCATCTGCGAGGCGCTTCTGCTGGCGCTGAACGACCACAATGTCCTGCCCGAGAAGGAGATCGTCGGGGTCCTGCAGGACGCCGCCGCCGCACACCGCTACGCGCCCCCGGGCACCGGGGACGCCATGCACGCGTCGGTCGATGCCTTGATCACGTCCATCATCGCGGGCGGGAACTCGGTTCGTCGGCGCCAGGGGCGCGGGTGACCGGGTTCCCTGCCGGCCTTGGCCCGGGCCTGGCGGACAGGGGGCGTTCGGCGGTGACCGTCCGCGCGCTAGGCGCCCATGAACCAGCGGGCCAGAGCAAGAACCGCGATGACGACAGCAACGATTGTCGCAAGCCCCGGACGCGGGTCCGCGTCACGCCGTGTCCGTGCGGTGGCCTCGGACGGCGCCCCCGGCAGAAGGCCGATCAGGTGACGGGTCCGGGCCGCCAGGGTTCCGGGCACCCCGACAAGGTCGCCCTGGCGCTGCATGAGGTCCGCAAGATGCTGCCGGGCTCGCTCCGGGGCCATGCGCGACAAGGATGCCGCTTCTTCCCAGGGATCGACCCCAAGCCGCGCAAGGACCGACAGGACCGAAACCGCCCTGCCACCGGGGTCATCCCCGGCGGGAGCCGTCAGGAACCGGTCGAAGGGCGTTTCGGACGGGCGCAAGTCGCGTGTCGTGGCCATCGTATCCTCCTGCGTGTTGCCCTGCGTGGTGCGGGAACGCCTGTGCTGAACGCCTGCGTCGGTCGCCAGCCGCAGGCCGCGATCACCACTCTCGCGGCGCAAAGCACCTCACGCACTAACCCCGGTCAGTATCGGCGGGCGCCAATTGGGTCACAGTGCACGCAACACCGGAAGGACCCCGTGATGGAAACCCGCTCGACCCGATCCCTCCTGCACCTGCGCCACCCCTTCGTCCTGCCGGGAAGCGATGCGCCGCTTCCCGCAGGAGCCTATGTCCTGATCGAGGAGGAGGAACGTCTGCAGGGGCTGACCTTCGACGCCTACCGGCGCACGGGCACCTTCCTTGTGGTCGGCGGCGGACCGGACGCGCCAGGCCGGACCGAGCTGCGCCCGTTGACGGGCGACGACCTGACCCACCTGATCGCGCAAGACGCGGCGGTGGATGGGGGTGGGTCATCATGACCGGCCGGACGCTGTACGGCGGACCCGGTGCATCCGGCCGACGTGCCGCCCGGTCCGGCGAATGGTGGGGCACCGGCTGGTCGCGGCCTGCCCTTGCCTCCGCCGAATCCGCCCCAATCAGCGGCCGTGGTGTCGAGCTGCGCAAGCGACACGGCATCTGGCACGCCACGTTCGATGGCGCCTTTGCCGGCGACTTCCTGACGCCTGAGACGGCCCAGAATGCCATGACCGCTGCCCGGCAGGCGCTGACCCGTCGCGACGGCCCGGAAACGGCACCACGCGATGACTGGCAGACCAGTCCGAACCGAACGACCGCGCGCGAATTCGCGCAGAAGGGACGACGATGCCTGTCCTGATGAACTCGAAGACCCGGATGACCTTTATCCACGCCTTCACCTTGCCCGGCTTCGACGAGGTGCTGCCGCCCGGGGACTACGATGTCGCGCCGGAGGTCGGGGCAGTCTTTCGTCCGTCGGACCCGCTGACCTGCGTGGGCCGCGCACAGATGCACCTGCAGGCGCGCAAGGGGCACCCGGGCCTCGCGCGCAGCCTGTCCGTCTCGCTTGCCGCGCTTGCACAAGCAGGATTGCGCGACGGGGAAGCAGACCGCGACCTTGTCGACGTGGTCCTCGACAGCATGCTGTCCGATCCGATGATCTGGCTTGTCATGGGCGCGGACGGCGTGTCCGAGGACGAGGTACGCACCCGCTATGCGCGATTGCGGAGCGCCCGGCAGGATGCTGCTGGCGATGTCCCCGCGCTTAACAGGACGGTGCGCCTCGCGCCGAACACCCACGCCGAGGATCACGCCTAGAACGAGGGGGTGCCAGTGCGGAACCAGTTACGCCCGCGCCAACCCACTCGCCCCGCACGCTTCATTCCCCGCTGCGGACCCCGTCCCCGGCACCGCACAAGGATCAACCCATGAGCGCGACCCAAGGAGCCACGACGGCGTCGGTCCGACGGATCGTTGTCATCGCGAGTCTGGCCGTGCTGGCCGTCAGTGCCGCAGGCTCCATGACCCTGGCCCAGACGGATGCCCAGGCCATTCCAAGGGACGCGATCGCGCGCCCCTACAGCCCGGGATGGGAGTGTCGCCACGGCTACCGGACGTCCGGCGATGGGTGCGCGCCGATACCCGTGCCTGCGAACGCGCATCTTGGGGTATCGGGCCTCAGTTGGTCCTGCGACCGGGGTTTCCGGCAAACAGGCGATACCTGCGCCGCGATCGCGGTCCCATCGAACGGGTTCCTGTCTGACCGGGGGCTTGGCACGGGGTGGGAATGCGCCCGCGGCCTTGCGGCATCGGACAACGTCTGCGTCCCGATCCCGGTGCCCGCGAACGGCTACCTGACGAACGCGCGGACCGGCGCGCCCTGGGCCTGCGAGCGCGGCTACCGGGCCACCGCCGACCGGTGCGACCCGGTTGCCGTGCCGCAATACGGATACCTCGACGACACGGCCTATGGGCCGGGGTGGCGCTGCGAACGGGGATTCCGTGCCGGGGCTTCCGCCTGCACCCCGATCACCCTGCCCGGGAACGCCCATCTCGACCATTCGGGCAACGGCTGGCTGTGCGACCGCGGGTTCCGGCTTGTGCCAGAGGAGACATCATGCAGCCCCGCGTCCTGACATCACCCCGGCACCATGGCGAACGAGGTGTTCCATGCGACTGCGCCTAGGGTGCCGCCTGCAGTTCAGCCTGCCACAGGATACGCCGCTGATCGCGATGCTGAACGTCCACTACAGCCGCTTCGGCGATCTCGAGGCGCCGGACAACCTGATCGTGTCGACCAGCGTGCGGCTGGACGGGTACCGTGACGGCTTCGGCAACTGGTGCACCCGGATGGTGGCGCCCGCCGGCACCTTCGTGCTGTCCACCGACGCAGTCCTGCGCGACGATGGTGCTGCGGATCCGGTGGCGGCCGGCGCGCGCCAGCACGCCGTGCAGGACCTGCCGTCCGAGACGCTCGTGTACCTTCTGGGCAGCCGCTATTGCGACACCGACCTGCTGACCGAGGAGGCCTGGCGCCTGTTCGGGACCGGACCGGTCGCCGCGCTGACCGGCTGGGCCCGCGTGCAGTTCGGCTACGCGCACGCCCGCGCGACGCGGACCGCCTCGCAGACACTGCACGAGGGGCGGGGCGTCTGCCGCGACTTCGCCCATGCGGCCATCGCGCTGTGCCGCTGCATGAACATCCCGGCGCGCTACTGCACGGGGTACCTTGGCGACGTGGGCGAACCCCTGCCGCATCCGCCCGGCGATTTCGCCGCCTGGATGGAGGTGTACCTAGACGGGCGCTGGTGGGTGTTCGACCCGCGCAACAACACCCCCCGCCGGTCGCGCGTTCTGATCGCCCGTGGCCGCGATGCCGCCGACGTGCCGCTGACCCAGACCTTCGGACTGCACACGATGACGGGCTTCGAGGTGTGGACCGACGAACTGGTCCTCCCGGACCCAGGAAAGGACTGACCCGATGACGCACGACATCCTCTCGGAAGTCGCCGCCCGCCTGCGCACACGGCTAGACGTGCCCGCTATCCGCAGTTGCCTGCGCTGCGCGACACGGTTCCACAGCGAGGGCTTCAACGAACGCATCTGCCGCCGCTGCAAGGCCTCGGCGTCCTGGCTGTCGTCCGTCCCCAGCGCCGACGGGCGTGCCCGCCGCCGCAGCGGCCGGTCGTCGGGGTAGCCCCGGGTTGGTGGCGCTGTCGATCATCCACCGGACCACCTACCGGTTCGGGGGGCCTGTCCGGCTGGAACCCCATCGCCTGATGCTGCGCCCGCGCGAGACCCCGGACCTTCTGCTTCTGTCCTTCGACCTGCAACTCACGCCGCCTGCCACGGTCACGTGGGGCCATAACGTGGGCGGCAACGCGGTCGCCACGGCGCGGTTTACCACTCGGTCGGACGACCTGACCATCGAAAGCCGGGCCACCGTCGATCTGGTCGCACCCGCCTGGCCCGACTACGACATCGCAGGCTTCGCGCGGACCTATCCCTTTGCCTATGCCGACGACGACCGGACCGACCTTGGCGCCCTCCAGCGGCCGCAGTACGCAGACACGGCGGGACACCTTGCGGCCTGGGCGGCGGGGTTCGTCCAGCGCCCGACGACCGACACGCTGGCCCTCCTGCAGGACGTGGCGACAGGCATCGCCGCGCGTATCACCTACCAAAGCCGCGAGTCCGAGGGCACGCAGGGCCCCCTCGAGACGCGCGGTCGCGGGTGGAGGTCATGTCGCGATCTTGCCGTCCTGTTTGCCGAGGCGGTCCGGACACTGGGGTTCGGCGCCCGGCTCGTGTCGGGCTACCTGCACGACCCGACCCACGCGGGCGCGGGGTCAGCCGATACCGGATCGACCCATGCCTGGGTCGAGGTGTTCCTGCCCGGTGCGGGCTGGGTCGCCTTCGATCCGACGAACCGGACCTCGGGTGCCATGAACCTGATCCCCGTCGCCGCCGCGCGCAGCATCCGCCAGATCGCGCCGGTGACCGGAAGCTTCCGGAGCGACGTCCCCGTGCACGCCCAGATGAGCGTGGCGGTCATTGTCGCTTGCGCGTGACGAATTGACCGGCTTGATCGACCCCGGGGTGCGTGGGCTGCCGGGATTGCAAGATGAAAGGGGTGCGGCAACCGACCCGCAAGATTCTGTTGTCAGAGGCCTTTGCGTGCGGCACGTCGCACAGGACTGCGGCAGAATCCTCGCCATGTGGTTCTAAACACGCGCCAATTCCTGCGGCAGGATCGCGCTGGTTCGCATATGCACCTGTCGTATCCGTCCGGTCCCCGC
>DBBA01000173.1:0-2591 GCA_002291955.1 Rhodobacteraceae bacterium UBA996
TTTTGGGTCAAATCGGCGCCCCCGCCGATGCGCCCAATCCTTGCCGTGATCGAACTCTTCTCGTATTTCGTCCGGCCGGTCAGCCATTCGATCCGACTGGCGGGCAACATGACGGCCGGTCACGCGGTCCTCAAGGTCTTCGCGAGCTTTGCGGGCGGCATGGGCGTGTTTGCGTTTATCCCGGTGCTGGGCGTTGTGGCGATCTACGCGCTCGAGGTGCTGGTGTCCGCGATCCAGGCCTATGTCTTCACGATCCTCACCTGCGTGTACCTCAAGGACGCGCTGCATCCCCACCACTGAATGCCGGGGCACAGTCCCCCGCCAAACGATCCAGACAGGAGAAGGTCCCATGGAAGGCGATATCGCACAACTCGGTCAGTTCATCGGCGCGGGCATAGCCGGGCTCGGCGCGGGATTAGCGGCGCTGGGCGTCGGCAACGTGGCCAGCAACTTCCTTGCCGGCGCGCTGCGCAACCCCTCGGCGGCCCCGAGCCAGACCGCAAACCTCTTCATCGGTCTCGCGTTTGCCGAGGCGCTGGGGATCTTCGCGTTTCTTACCGCGCTCCTGCTCATCTTTGCGGTCTGATGTCTTGACCAGGGTCGGGGGGACAGCGCACCCCCCGTCCATTCACGGGTTCTGGAGAGGCGGGCGATGGCCACCGAAGCAGATGCAGCGGCCCATGGCGCGGAGACCGCGACCGGGATGCCGCAACTCGATCCCTCGACCTTTGCCAACCAGATCTTCTGGCTGGCGGTGGCGTTGGTCGCGATCTACCTAATCCTGTCGCGCGTGGCGCTGCCGCGCATCGCGTCGGTGCTGGCGGACCGGCGCGGGTCGATCGTGAACGATCTGGCCGCGGCCGAGGAGTTCAAGCTCAAGGCCAAGGACGCCGAGGCGGCCTATGAAAAGGCACTGGCCGAGGCGCGGGTCGAGGCTGCCCGGATCGCGGATGCAGCCCGGGCAGCGATCCAGGCCGACCTCGACAAGGCTATCGCCAAGGCGGATGCCGAGATCTCGGCGCGCGCGGCGGAGTCGGAGAAGGCCATCGCGGCGATCAACGCGGGCGCCGCGGATGCCGTGCGGTCGGTGGCCGAGGAAGCCGCCGCAGCCGTCGTGGCGGCCATGGGGCTGACGGCGGACAAGGCGGCGGTCGATGCGGCCGTGGCCGCGCGGTTGAAGGGGTAGGGCCATGCAGCGGATCATCTCTGCGCTGGTGCTGGGTGCTGCGGCCTCGCCCGCGCTGGCGGCGGCCGAGGGCAAGCCGTTCTTCTCGCTCGCCAACTCCGACTTCGTCGTCCTGATCTCGTTCATCCTGTTCATCGGCATCCTGGTGTACTTCAAGGTGCCGGGGATGCTGACGGGCATGCTGGACCAGCGCGCCACGCGGATCGCGGCCGAACTAGATGAGGCGAAGGCCCTGCGCGAGGAAGCGCGCGCGCTGCTGTCGTCCTACGAGAAGAAGAGCCGCGAGGTGCAGGCGCAGGCCGACCGGATCGTGGCGCAGGCCAAGGCCAGTGCCGAGGCCGCTGCGGCGGCCGCGCGTGAGGAACTGAAGGAGTCGATCGCGCGGCGGCTGGCCGGGGCCGAGGAGCAGATCGCGGCGGTGGAAGCCGCGGCGGTGCGCGCGGTGCGCAACCAGGCCGTGACGGTGGCCGTGGCTGCGGCGGGCGATGTCATCGCGGGCAGCATGGCCGCGGCGGATGCGAACCGGCTGATCGACCAGTCCATCGACACGGTGGCTGCGAAGCTGCACTGAGGACGACCCGCGTTACGCGGTCCTATCGGATCAGGTCTGGACGGGGCGGGTGCATCGGCACGCCGCCCCGTTCCGTCTTCGGGATCAGCGGTTCGGGCGGATCGCGATCTCGACCCGGCGGTTCTGGGCGCGGCCTGCGGGCGTGTCGTTCGACGCGATGGGCTGGCTGAAGCCGCGGCCGATGGCCTGGATGCGGAAGGCGGGCACGCCGTTGGCGATCAGTTCCGATGCGACCGCGTTGGCGCGGCGTTCCGACAGCGACTGGTTGTAGGCGGCCGAGCCCGTGTTGTCGGTGTGGCCGGTGACGACGATGGTCGAGTCCGGGTATTCCTGCAGGTTGCGGGCCACCGCGCGCAGGTCCGACTGCAGGTCGGGGCGCAGCGACGCGCTGTCCACCGCGAACAGGATGTCCTGCGGCATGCGCACCAGGATCTCGCTGCCCGTGTTGATGATCTGGGTGCTGCCCGACACCTGCGATTGCAGGGCCGCGGCCTGCCGGTCCAGCCGGTCGCCCAGGAGACCGCCCGCGGCGGCGCCGGCCAGCGCGCCGACGATGGCCTGATTGCGGCTGTCGGTGTCGTTCGTGCCGGTGCGCGCGCCCACGGCCGCGCCCAGAAGCCCGCCGATGATCGCGCCTTCGGTCGTGCGCTGGCGGGGGTTGGCGGTGTTCGTCTCGATCGGCGTGCAGGCCGTCACCGCGAGCATCGCGGCCGAGGCCAGAAGAAGCGTTTTCGTGGGCATCATGTCCTGTCTTTCCTGCTAGGCCGTTTCCCGGCATGTAGCGGTCCCTTAGCAGGACAGGACGCCGTTAGGGAATATCAGGTTCCCGACATC
>DBBA01000173.1:2966-3367 GCA_002291955.1 Rhodobacteraceae bacterium UBA996
CCGGGGGCCGTTTCCCGCCGAACGGGTCACGCGCGGCCGGAGGCGGCCCGGGCCGATTCCCACGCCAGGAGGGCGCGCTTGACCGGCAGGCCCCAGTGGTAGCCGGTCAGCGCGCCGGACGACGCGATCACCCGGTGGCAGGGGATGAGCAGGCTGACCGGGTTGCGCCCGACCGCGGCCCCCACGGCGCGGGCGGCCCTGGGGTGCCCGAGGCGCCGGGCGAGGTCGCCATAGGTGGTGACCTGCCCCGAGGGGATGGTCACCAGCGCCTCCCACACCTTGATCTGGAAGGGGGCGCCGATGACGGCCAGTGGCACGGTGTCGGCGGATGCACCAAAGGCGGCGGCGAGCCAAGAGGCCAGGGCGGCGGGGTCGGCGCGGTAGTCGGCGCGCGGCCAGCG